>JAWXBP010000200.1 GCA_034440135.1 Planctomycetia bacterium | reverse complement strand
TGTGGATCAGCTCTCCCTGCAGCGGAACTTCTTCGCCAATGCACGCCGGGATTTCCGCTGGGTGGTACCGCTCACGATCAAGGGCGGAATCGACGTCCGCGAAACCGTGAAGGACATCAGACAGGATATGGCCGCCTTTACGTTCAACGGGACTGATGCGCGGGCGAGCCGGGTGCTCGATGAGGGTATGTCACAGCGGCCGGGACCGTTTGGCTTCCCTAGTATCGACTGGATAAACAATCAAGATCTCTTCGCCCTGTATCAGGCAAACCCGGGAAACTTCACGCTGAATGAAGTTGCACGCTATAATACCCAGATTTCCAGCTCAAAGCACGCAGACGAAACGATCTCAGCGGCGTTCCTGCGCGGCGACACCCAGTTTCTCGACGGCCGGCTCAAGCTCGTGGCCGGGATCCGTGGCGAACAGACGAATGCATCGGGTGAAGGCCAGTTGATCGATGTCACTCGGAATTATCGGCGCAATGCGACTGGCACCGTGATCCTGGGAACGAATGGCCGGCCGCTGCCGATTACGACCAATGCGCTGGAAACGGCCCGTCTCACGCGCATCGACCGCGGGCTGCGCGCGAAAAAGGAATATCTGCGCTGGTTCCCAAGTATCAACGTGAGCTATGACCTCCGCGAGAATATGATCGCACGTGCCGGATACTATCAGTCCGTGGGACGTCCGGATTTGGTGCAATATGCCGGGAGCCTGACCTTGCCGGACACCGAAGAGCCGGCGTCGCCCACCAATCGGACCGCGGTCAACAATGCGGGGATCAAGGCCTGGACTGCGCATACGGTGAAGGTCGGGCTTGAATATTATTTCGAACCGATCGGCGTGCTCTCGGTGAGCGCGTTTCTGCGTGAGATCGACAACTTCTTCGGCGATACCGTGTTCGCCGCGACGCCGGAGTTCCTGACGCTCTATGGTCTCGATCCATCGGTCTACGGCGGCTATGACGTGGCGACGCAATTCAACCTGTCTGAGACCTCTCGGATGTCAGGCTTCGACATCAGCTACAAACAGGCGCTGACCTTCCTGCCGGAGTGGGCGAGCGGAGTACAGGTGTTCGCGAATACAAGCTCTTTGCGGACCGAAGGACCGGCTGCGGCGAACTTCACGGGCTTTGTGCCCTTCACGGCCAATTGGGGAGTTAGCTTGATGCGTTCGAAATACAATGTGCGTATGCGATGGAGTTATACGGGCCATGCGCGGCGCGGTCCGGTGGCAGAAGGTCGAGGTATCGCTCCGGGCACTTACAATTGGGCGTCGAAACGCATGATCGTCGATCTGAATGGCGAATATCGTCTGACTCCGCGCTTAGCCTTATTCGCGAGTCTGGCCAATCTGGGCGACGCTCCGGTCGACCTTCAGATCTATGGCTCGAACACGCCCGAGCATGCGCAGTTTCGGCAGCGTCAACAGTGGGGAGCGATTTGGACTTTCGGGATCAAAGGGACCTTTTAGCTAGGTGGAAGTTCATGCACGCAATCTCCGTTGAGACCACGTTCTACCGCGCATCAAGCGACGCGCCCGCGTCTCGGAGCTTGATTTGCGTGGGTGTTTCGCGTCCGGTGCTCCCGTCGTGATTCCGCCCCACACCGACCACACGCAGTGGTTTGCCGAACACGTCCAGCCGCACGAGCGGGATTTGCGGGCATGGCTGCGCAGCCGTTTCCCGGGTGCGCGCGACCTGGACGATGTGGTGCAAGAAAGCTACCTGCGGCTCCTGCGCGCGCGGGAAGCGACGCCGGTGGCGTGCGCCCGCGCGTATCTGTTCGCGACGGCCCGGAATGTTGCTCTCGCGATTTTCCGCCGTCCGAAGATTTTCGCCGTCCATCCGGGGCCGGATTCCGCCGCGCTGCTTGTGGTCGCCGAAGAGCCCGATGTCGCCGAACAAGTCAGCACCCGGCAGGAGGTCGCGCTGCTGCTCGAAGCGATCGATGCGCTGCCTGGTCGTTGCCGCGAGATTTTCATCCTGCGCAAACTGCAGGGCGTGTCGCAGCGCGAGATCGCCGTGAGCCTAGGGCTGTCGGAGCAAACGGTGCAAGTCCAGGTTGGCCGCGGAGCCAAGCGCATCGTGCAGTCTCTGCGCTGGCGCGGTGTGACGGGCCGAATCGCGGCTTTTCCGAAAGGCGACCATGGCTGACCCGCACGATTTTTCCGGCGCTACGGAAGGGATCGATGATGTGGCGGCGGCGTGGTACGCGCGGCGCGACGTGGGGTTCACCCCCCGCGAAGAAATTGAGTTCGAACGCTGGCTTGCCGCCGACCCGCGGCACAGGGCGGTGTGGCGCGAATACGAGACGGCGCTGGCACCGTGCGACACGCTGCGGGCCACCGGCACGGGCGAATGGGCCGCGGCCAAACTGACCGCGCGTGCGCGCCAGCGCCGGTGGCGGGCTTTGGCGGGCTTTGGCACCGGGCTTGCGGCTGCGGCGTTGGTCCTAATCTACGTCGGACCGCGCGAAATCAAGCGGGCTTCGGCGGATGCCGCGCCGGCCGCCTTGTTGGTTTCCAAACCAGAACGTCGCCTACTTTCCGACGGCTCGGTGGTCGAACTCAACTTCGGCGCGGAAATTGAAGTCGTCTACGGGACAGCGCGGCGCGGCGTGCGGCTGCTGCGCGGCGAAGCGCATTTTTCCGTCGAGAAGAATGCGGCGCG
>JAWXBP010000199.1 GCA_034440135.1 Planctomycetia bacterium | reverse complement strand
TTGTCCACCACCGCGGCCCGCAGCGCTTCCAGCGCGGCGGCGTCGCGTTTGATCATCGGGCCGTTCGGGAACAACTGCTGTTCGATCGCCGCGGCGATCAGCGCATCCCCCTCGACGTTCTGATGTACGCCGTTAATCGTGAGCGCATGTTCCGGCGCCCGTTCGCCGGCGGTCGCCTCGTAGATATCCAGAAACGGCACGGCATGGGCCTTGGCGACTTCGGCGAGCGCGTCAGCGTACATGCGGATGCGCTGGTTCGTGGCGGCAACTTGCTCCGTGGTCGGCAGATTGGCATCGAGCACGTGTTCCATCGCGAGCGGAGAAACGAGCACCAATCGCGGCGCTGAATGGCCGTTGTACTTCTGTCCCAGCGTGTGCGTGATGAAGTCCGCGGCGTTCTTTTTGAACGCTTCCAAGCCCTCTTCACCCGCGAACGATTCGTTGTAACCGTAGCAGGCGAAGATCACGTCGGCCTTGGTTTCCGTCAGGCCGAAGCGGTTTTCGCTGACCTTGCCTTGATCGCGCGGCGAGAGCTTGTCCGGTTGCGGCACGCCCGCTGCTCCCGCCAGCCATTGGTCCTGTGAACCGAAATCCATCGAGCGCAGCCGATGATCGAAGTTGCGGAACCCGTCGATCTCGTCGGCCGAATAGCCGAGATTGCGAATTACCAGTTGGTGTTCCGGAAAGCGCGATTGGAGCCGCGTTTCGAGCCAGCCGAAATGCGTCATCCGTTCGGCGACCGTGCCGCCGAGGATGCAGATGTGATCTCCCTTTTCCAACGTGAAGGCCGTCGCGCTGCCCGCCGCTTCGGCAGTACCCGCTTCGGCCCATGCCAATTGCTCCGGCTTCACGCCCGGGCGATGGCCGCCGGCACGAAATTTGGTCGGCTGGAATGCGCCCACGAGTTCCACGTCCGTTCCCGCGGCCGGCACGTCCATGCCGAGCAGGTAGTACGCGGCGTTGACGAGCAAGCGTCGCGAAGCCGGCGTAGCCAGGTCGGTCGCCGCGCCCAGCGTCGAACAAAACGCCGCGCCCTCCGCGCCGTCGTAGCGATATTTGTTCAGCCAGGCGATTGGCATCATCGGGTCATTCTTCTTGCCTTCGACGGGCGCGTCGTCCGGCTTCATGCCCTTGAGAACCTGGCCGTAGACCAGCGGCGTCACCGATTCCGGCATCGGCAAGTCGACGGTGTAGACATCCGTGTCGCCCCAGATTTCGCCGTCGTGGATGCCGCGGAGAATCGCGTGTTCCTTGGCTGCCGGCGCGAAGATGCCGCGCGTGCTTTCGTGGCCGTGATTGCCGTGGTGGTTCACCCAAGTTTCTCCGAGCACTTGCTGGCCCAGGCCGTGCTTGAAGGAGTCGCCGTCGAAGTTGTAGCTCCACCGGCGGTACGCGCGCCCCTCAGGCACATTGAAAGCATGGGTCGCGGTGCGAATTCCCAGCACCGGCTTGCCGGCCTTGAGATAGTCGTCGACGTGCTTCATCTGCTCGTCCGGCAGATTGCGGAATCGCGTAAACAAGACCAACAGATCGGCCGAGTCGAGCGCTTCCAGGCCGGGGATATTATCCACCTGGCCGGGGTTGATTTCGCCGGTGTCGGGATCGATGGCGAACAGCACCGTGCATTTGAACCCGTGCCGCGCGGCCAGCAGTTTGCCGAGCATCGGCAGCGCTTCCTCGGAGCGGTATTCCTCGTCGCCGCTGACGAGCACGATGTGCTTGCCGGCACCGGGACCGCTTTGTCCCTGGTAGACGACCCAGGGGTCGGCGGCCGAGGCGACGCTACTTCCCGCGGAAAGCAGCACGAACACGGCGGCCAAAGTGCTCAACAGGCGATGGAGGTGGGGCATCATCGTCAGCAACTCACGGTGGGTGGGGCGGCGAAAATGGGACAAGTACCGTTGCGGCGCGCGATCTGCAATCGCGTGCCCGCGAAACGGGGCTTCTGGCGGGACTCCGGCAACGCGCGACCACGCCGTGACCGGAGCTTATGATAATAACCTGGGACCCGAGCGGGGCCTAGTTACGGAGCGTGAAAAATGCCGCTTGGGCACGCCTGAAGCCCTGTCAAAAGTGACGAACGGGGTGCCACTGGCGGCTCGTCCGCCAGTGTGTAGCGGCGTCAACTCTGGCACTGGCGGGCAAGCCGCCAGTGGCACCCGAGCACCGCAATCGTATTGCATCATTCCGCTGCTCAGACCTCCGGCATCCGGTCCGCTGCGTCGCCGAATTGGTTGGCTTGGATGCCGCATTTGTCGAGCATCGAGAGGTACAGGCCGCACATCTGGCGGTTCGATTTTTCGCGGTAGTCGATCACCCGGCCACCTTCCAATTGCCCGCCCGCTCCGCCCAGTAGTACGACCGGGAGGTTGGTCGCGTCGTGGCCGCCGGTCAGCATGCTGGAGCAGTACAAAATCATCGAGTTGTCGAGCGCCGTCCGCTCTCCTTCCTGAATCGCGTCCAGCTTCCGGGCGACGTAGGCTAGTTGCTCCAGAAAGAACTGATTCACCTTGAGCCAATCCTCCGTATCGGAGTGCGACAGCAGGTGGTGAATCATGTAGTCGACGTTCAGGTGCGGGAACCGCAGCGAGCTGTGGTCGTTATTGAGCTTAAGCGTGCAAACCCGCGTCGTGTCGGTCTGGAAGCCCAAGACGAGGATGTCGCACATCAGCTTCATGTGCTCGGCGATATCCTGCGGAATGCCATCGGCCGGCCGCGGAATGTTGGGGGCATCGAGCGTGGGCCGCCAACCTTGGAATTCGCCGCGTCTTCCCGCCTGATCGATCCGCTGCTCGACTTCGCGCACCGAATCCAAATACTCGTCCAGCTTCTGCTGATCCGCCCGAGAGATCTTGCGGCGGAAATCCTGCGCGTCGGCCAGCACGGCGTCCAACACGCTTTGATCGCCTTGCTCCACACTGTCTTTGAACAGCCGGTCAAAGGCCAACGCGGGGTACAACTCCAACGGCGTCGGCGTCGTCGGCGAGCTCCACGAAATGTGCGAGCTGTAGATCATCGAATAATTCTTGTGCACCGACGGGTTCGATTTCTCGCAACCCAACACCAGGCTCGGCACCTTGGTGGAATGTCCGTAGCGTTGCGCGACGAGTTGATCGATACTGGTGCCGGAGCGAATCTCGCCTCCCGCGGCCAGTGGCGCGCCGGAGAGCAAGTTGCCGGTCTGCGAGCTGTGGATGTTGCCCTTGAGCGCTTCGGCATTTTGTAGCCCGCGGATGAACAGCATTCGGTCGCGGAAATCTTCCAGCGGCGAGAGCACCTTGCCCAGCCGCATCTCGCTGCCGGTTCCTTCGGCCCACCACTCTTTACTATGAAAGCCATTGCCGGAGAACAGCACGGCCAATCGCACCGGGGCCGAACTGCCGGGCTCGCGCGCCGCGGTCGGCTCATCTCCCCAGACGTTGCGCGATTCCATCCACGGCAGCGCCATCGTAACGCCTAAGCCATGCAGAAAGGTTCGCCGGGAGAAGTGGTGCGTCATGGGGACGGTCTCCAGTACAGCGGTCAGGCGGGATCTTGCGGCGGCCGCGACGGGCCTTCGACAGATTAGCAGCTTTGGATGCGTTTCGCGAGTCGGCGCAAAGCTTCAATGCAACAGGCCCGGCAAATTGCCGGGCCTGTTGGGGATGCTTCTTTTTTCCGCCCGTACGTTACTCGGCTTGGCGGGAAATTTCAAAGGACTCTGGCGACTGGCTTAACGAAGGCGATTCCTTGCTCTTCGAGGCTTCCTCGGCGGCAATCGTCGCCGCGCTGGCCATCGCCATCGCGCCGCGGATTTCCGCCTCGCTGAAGTATGGGTAGCTCGCGCCGCCGATCCGTTCGATCCGCTTCGCGGCCAATTCTTCGAAGCTCATTTCGTCGGTGAAGTGCCAGGCAGCCGCCTGCGCGGTGCGTTGATCGCACTCGCCTTCCGCGAACGACCTCAAGAGCGCGGCCAACCGTGCGTCGGAGTTGACTTCGGTGAGCGGCACGATCTTGTAGGGGATCGCCGCGCGGGGTTCGTCTTTGCCGTGCTCCAAGCAGACGCAAGGCACTTTCAAGTTTGCGACCTTTTCCGGCGCGACATTGAAGAACCCGCCGCCACCGCCGCCGCCTTGTCCACCGCCACCGCCGCCGAAGCCACCTCCGCCGGACTGATTCTGTCCGCCGCTATTG
>JAWXBP010000198.1 GCA_034440135.1 Planctomycetia bacterium | reverse complement strand
CGCTCAAGCGATCGGTCACCTGATACGCGGCGCCGGGCAATAGCTTCATCATCATGCCGAGCGACTTGTACTGTTGCGGTCCCGTGAAAAAAGGCGCCGGGCCGTTCATCAAGTAGTCCGAACCAAATCCGGCCGGCGCGAAGAAGCCGGCGCCGAGCGCCAGACGCCCCCCATTGAACTTGCGAATAATCGAGACCTGCCCCGCGGGAAACGGGTTGTCAGCGCCGTCCACGCCGCCCGGATTGTCGGCGTCGCCATAGACGGTACTGGGCAGCAGGATATCGAAGCCAGCCTCGGCCAGTCCGCAACCGGCGACGTTCGTCATGCCGCCTGGGTTGTCGTAGATGATGACGCCCGTATCGGCGAAAGCGATGTTCGTGCCGCCGCGTCCGGTCGACCGCGCTCCAAGTCCGTCGCGAATGACGCCGTCGGCCGAAGCCGTGGCGGACCAGGACAACATGCCGCAAAGCGCGAACAGCTTCCATCCATGACGCTTCATACCGCCATCCTTTGCCAGAAGCATGGCGACGCAATGGGAGCGCACCGCCATGGGCTTCTATCGTCGCAAGGACAAAGCGATCACGACGGTCGCAACGGCAAAAGCCGTCGCAAAGAGTGGCCGACGCGCGGCGATGGAACGGTCATGCCGATCAGGCAAACTCTGCGGGGCGTCAGCCTGTTGGCAGGGTGGCTGGGGTCGAATGTACTCATTCGCCCCCAGATCCAGCGCGCCGGGGGCAAGCGAGTACGCTCGACCCCAGCCACCCACGCTTTCAAGTAGCTCGGACTTCAAACTTTGACAAAACACATAGCTTGCGCCTGGCTATTCCTTCGTCGCGCCCACATGCGGCCTGGGTAGAGGGCGCGACTCCATCGACGGCGCCAAATGCGCTGCATCGCGACCGATGCGCGCGTGCAGCGAGTCCCAATCGATCACCAGTCGCCCCCCATTCGACTCGTGCTGCTTTGCCCAGTTCATCAAGGTTTCCAGGCACGAGTGATCGATAAAGTCGAGCCGCTGGAAGTCGACATGCAGCTCGACGCCTGCCGGCACGCGATCCAGCTCGTCGACCAGCACCGGGAGCCGAATAAACGTCGCAGCTCCGGCCAGCGAAAGCATTGCACGAGATTCCGCAGCGTTCACTTGTAGCTTGGCGCGCAGGTTCGAGAAGGTGAGTACCAACTTGAGCGCAGCCAGTACAATGCCGGTCGCCACGCCGATCAACAGATCGGTGCTGACGACCATGATCACGGTGATCGCGTAGACGATCGCTTCGCCGCGATCCTGCTTCCACAAGGTAATGAAGCTCTTCGGATTGATCAGCTTATAGCCGGTATAGACCAGAATGCCGGCTAGGCACGCCGTGGGGATCAGCTTCAACAGAAAGCCGAGCGCGACGACGAAGATCAGCAGCCACGCTCCATGCAAAATGGTCGACAGCCGCGACTTGCCGCCGGCCTGCACGTTGGCCGCGCTGCGCACGATCACGCCCGTCATCGGCAGCCCGCCAACCATGCCGGTGAACACGTTGCCGATACCTTGGGCCATCAACTCTTGGTCGTACTTGGTGCGCGGGCCTGAGTGCATGCGATCGACCGCGGAGGCGCAGAGCAAAGTCTCGGCGCTGGCAATCACAGCGATCATCAATGCATTCAGCGCTAACGAGCCCACCGGCAAATCGCGCAGCGACGTCCAATTGACGATGTGCAGCCCGTCCATCAAGCGTTCCGGCACTTCCACATACAGCACCGGCAAGCTCAGCCAAGCCGCCACGGCCGTTGCGGCCACAACGGCCAACAACGGCGCGGGAACCATCTTGAGTCGCCCGCGCGCAAGCGCCTGCCAGGCGACGATCACTAAGATCGTCAGAATGCCGACTTTCGCCGCCCACTCATGGCTCTTGAGGCTGTTCGCCACGTTGCCGATCGCCGCTACGGCCGTGCGTTGGGTAACTTCTACCTTCTCCGTATGCGGCAACTTCAATTCAGCGAGCGCGGCCTCGGTGGCGACGACTGCGGCCGCGAGCGCGGCTTCACGATCCGGTCGATTTGCCTTCGCCGGATCATGCTCGTTCAATTCTTCGATGCGCTCTTCTACGCCATGCAGTTGCTTAAGGACTTCCTCTTGCGCAGTCACCAGTTCCGCCAACGACTTGGCCTGCTGCTGATGCTCCTCTTCGGAGCCGGCGATCGAGACGCGCTCCGCCACCCAGGCGGCGATTTCGAATTGCCGCTCATGCACGTCTCCCAGCTCGCGCAGCAGATTCTTACGCTCGGCGCGGATCTCCGGCGGCACGAACCCAGGCAGCGGCAAGCCTTTGGCGATCGCCTCAGGAATGGTGGCGACATTGCGCACACCGTTCTCGCGCGGCTTGTCATCCACCATCACGTGGAATTGACTGGCGAAGATCAACACGCCGATGCCCGAGAGCATGCCGTGAATGACCGCAGGCGAAACAGCACGAAACCATTGCCCTAGCCGCGCAGCGCCGGCGGCAAGTTGAATCAGCCCGGCGAACAACACCACTACGCCCAAGGTCTCAATGCCGTGTTTGGCGATCAACTCGTAGACGATCACCGTCAAGCCCGCCGCCGGCCCGGAGACCTGCAACGGGCTTCCGGCGAGGGAGCCGACGATCAGACCGCCGATGATCCCCGTGACCAACCCGGCAGCGACGGGCGCGCCGGAGGCGATGGCGATGCCCATGCACAATGGCAGCGCTACGAGGAACACGACGATGGACGCCAACAAGTCGTCGCGCCAATGGCGTGCGAACCCGGGCTTGGTTTCCGAATCCTTCATCGATCTTCCGTTCATTCGCCCGACCCGTTCATCGCCTTGGCGAGTCTCAACCCATTGCCAGTCATGCGACCGCGCAGCGGCAACGGAGCCGCGGCCCGCACTTCGCCGTCGAACGGCAGGAATTCGCCTTCCGGCTGATCGTATTGCAGAATCTGGCCCGTGGCGATGTCGTAGTACCAGCCATAGATGTTCAGGTCCCCGGTTGCCAATCGGGCCGCGACGTAAGGATGCGTGCTCAGATTGTTCATCTGGACGAGCACATTCTCCTCCGTAGCGGCGACGGCTCGCTCGGCCGACGAGAGGTGTTCGTATTTTTGGCGCACGATGCGGCGCGTCGATTCCGCGTGGGCGAACCAACTCTTCACGGCCGGCAGTTCATCCAGGTTCTCGGCCTCGATCAGCGCCTTGATGGCGCCGCACTGCGAATGACCGCAGACGATGATGTTCTTCACGCCCAGCACGGCGATCGAATACTCCACCGTGGCGCTTTCGCCGCTGACCACGGCGCCGTACGGCGGAATGATGTTGCCCGCCGTGCGCAATTGAAACAGGTCGCCGGGCTCCGTGCGCGTGATTTGATGCGGAATCACGCGGCTATCGGAACAGGTGATGAACAGCGCGATCGGCTTTTGCTGCTTGGCCGCGAGCTTTTCGTAATATTCCCGCTGGGGCGGAAAGTCCTGAGTTTGAAACTCGTGGACGCCGCGAAGGATCTTTTCCATGCTTGCACCGCTGGTTGGATGTGAGGGTGAGCCGATTCGCGAACCCTGGCGCGGTGCGCGACAACGGCCGCGGCCACACGAAAGCTACGCGAATTGGCAATCGAAGCGCCGCGGTTCGTCGTTCAGTGAGACGTGACGCGGCGAGAATCGGCCAGAGAAGCTTGTCGCTCGATCAACAGCGCAACGGCACGCCGGCGCCGAGTTGCGCGTCGGGCATGGGACGAGAATCGTGTCGCCTTTGCGAACCCGCCGCCGGTAGCGGCGTCGATGGAGCGATTGCCACGCACGAAATCAAGACGCGGCGGCAGATCAGTTGGCGCGGGCAAGTCCGGCGCGTCGTGGAAGATGCGCAAGACTCGTCGATGGACGTCCGTTCGGATTCCTCCGGAGCGTCCGTTTCATAAGGGTTCGCCGCGACTAACAAGACGACGCCTGGATTGGTCAAGACGAGTGTCGCGCCAAGCCAAACCAATACCGCCACCTGCAACCAATGCGCTACCAGTCGCGAAACATCCGCGGCTTTGGCGCACAAGTTGTTCGGGGAGCGGTAATTCATAGGCGGCAAAGATACGGGCGCGATTTGAATTGGGCAGTCCGCACAATGCCGCGGACCACTGCCAGTGTACGCGAGCCACTACGTAAGAAACAACTGCAAGGTTTGTCCGGTATCGAGGTTTCCACTTCGCTTCATCGCACTTCCGGCATCCCCCGCATGAGGCGGTTTCACCCTTGGGTCGTCCGCAATCCTTTTGCAAGATCGAAGTTTATGGTCGCTTGTCAACTCTAAGATGTGAATTTGCAACGGTTTAACAAATCGCAAGACAAGTCGGAAGTGGTGGCAATAGAGGGGACGAATTGGTCTTGGGTTCGATTGCGCGACACTCCTATAATCCGCCCGCTCCGGAGGCGGGCTGCTCTCGCGGCCCGGCCAGAATCTCGGAATGTTTTTCGAACAAAGGATTGCGCCATGCGACAGCGGAACGGACTTCACTCGCTCGGATTGGCGGCTCTCGTATGGTCGCTATGCTCAGCCTCCCAAACCTTGGCCGACGAGCCGCCGGCCGAATTGTTTGCCATGCCAAGTGACAAGGCCTCGTGCGACGGCGGCTGTTGCGCAAACTGCTGCAAGTCTTGCAACTCGATTCTGACCTGGCTCGATGCTCAATCCGAAAACCTTTGGTCGGGATGCTGGGGAGACTGGACCGTGATCCCTGGCAGCGAAAGTGGCGTGGAATTGACCGCCTATTTGGATTCCGAATGTCCTTACGTTACGAGCGGAGGGGCGCCGTCCGGCAGTTCGTTATCGTGGCAGCCTGAATGCGGCAACTTCGGCTGCGACCAGCAGGGGCGATTGAGTTTTGACAGGCTCCCCGCCGTTGCGGAACCGCAGGACGAAATCCAGCCCGGCGAACCAGCCGAGATTCTGCTGGAGATTCGCGATCGCATGGGTCTCGGTACGTTGATGGGCACGGTTTATCAGCCGATCGACACCACGACGGAATTAACCGCAAAGGATGCTTTCGTGGCGGAAGTCCGTGCCTCGGAAGCCGCCGGCGAATGCCTCGCCGCCCCGTGCGAAGCCACCTCCGAAGCCGTCACTTGGACGCCTGGCGCCTCGCCACAAACGGCCCAAGGGGCGCCTTCCGAGGAGTTGATTCTGTTGTTGCGTCGAGTGAGCCGGCAGATGGCCGAGTCAGCCGATCAACTGGAAGATTGCGAAATGTACTTCCGGGCCGACCAATTGCGCGAAGTCGCCACGGAACTGAGACTCGAAGCCCGCACGGCTGGCCTCGAATGGTCGTTGTCCCCGGTGGGGGCTTCACCGTGGAAATCCGCTCCCAAACCGGAGCGCGACCTGCAAAGGGAAAACGAGGAACTGCGGGCGGAACTCGACCGGCTGCGCGAGTCGCTGCGAGCTCAGATTCTGGACGCGGACGCGAAGTTCCGCTAGTTCAAAGCGGCGCTCTTAGACGACCCAATCAAACAGCCTTCCTCCCCGCTTCGGGTGAGGAGGGCTTTTTTTGTCAACCGCCGCAAGGTTATGAGGTCTCATCAATCAGGCAATCATGGCGCTTTGGGCAGGCTTTGGTTGACACGCCGTTGAGCCATCATTAGTCTGGACTGTTGCGGAAGTTAGCGTCGTTCGGTTGCGCGGCGATCGCCGATTTTCTGGCCCCGTTGCCAGAGAGCCACGGAAGCGAATTCGGCGATTGGAATACGGAAGAGGCATTTGGGCCGCTCCTCGGAACGCTCCTCTCCACGACCGGTTGGGCAGCGGCCTGTAGTAATCACAGTGCGATATCGAAGTGCTGTGTGCGCCATGGTTTGCGCCTGCGGTGCGGCCGTCGCGCCGCAACGTGGAATTCCGCATTGGGCTGGGCTCGTTCTGTTTACCCGGAGAACGCTTCCCGCATCGCGGGCTGGCTAGCTCCACTTAGCAAGAAGGACAGCTACGGACTATGGCTGCCAAGAAGCTCGATTTTCGCGAGATCCTGATCCGTCTGAAGATCATCAGCCCGGACCAATTGGCGGAGGCCGAGCAGCTCGCCAAGCAGCAGCGCACCAAAATCGCCGACGCTCTGATCCGGCTCGGTTATGCCGATAGCAACGACGTGGCCCGTGCGTTGGCCCAGGAGCACGGGCTGGAATACGTCAATCTCGCGGAAGTCAAGATTCCGCCGTCAGTTGTGGAGTTGCTGCCGGAGTCGGTCGCGCGGGAAAACTGCGTCCTACCGCTGGCCGAGAACGACGGCACACTGACCGTGATCGTGGACGATCCGCTCGATTACGATACCCAGGAAAAGCTGCGATTTATCCTGAATCGCGACGTGCGGATCGCCCTGGCGCCGCGCGAGCAAATCCTGGAGGCCATCAATCGCAATTACGGGCAGACCGAAGGCGAGTCGGCCGACTCCATGCTTCAGGAGTTCACGGACACCGCCATCGACTTCACGGAAACGGTCGATGACGCCCGGGGGGGCGAGGAAATCGTTGACGAAACCAGCGCGCCAATCGTCCGCTTGGTGCAGTTGATCATCACCGAAGGCGTCCAGCTGCGGGCTTCGGACATCCACATTGAGCCATTTGAGGATCGCATCCGGGTCCGCTACCGGATCGACGGCGTGCTGGTCGAACGCGATAGCCCCCCCAGACGGTTGTTGGGCGCCGTGCTGTCACGTCTCAAGATTCTCGCCAAGATGGACATCGCCGAGCGGCGACGCCCCCAGGACGGGCGGATCAAGGTGACGGTCGGCGAGAAAGAGCTCGATCTCCGCGTCAGCGTGCTGCCGACTAACCACGGTCAATCCGTGGTTATGCGTATTCTGGATAAAGACAGCATCAAAGTCGGTTTGCGGCAGCTGGGGCTCTCGGAGGCCGACTTCCGGGTGATGCAAAACCTGATTCGACGCCCGAACGGGATCATCCTCGTCACCGGGCCGACTGGTTCCGGAAAGACCACGACGCTGTACGCCGCGCTCAACGACTTGAACCGCCCGGACCGGAAAATCATCACCGCCGAGGACCCGGTCGAGTACTACCTGCCGGGCATCAATCAGGTCGAAGTTCGCCACAGCATCGGGCTCGACTTCGCGCGGATCATCCGTTCCATGCTGCGGCAGGCGCCCAATATCATCTTGGTCGGCGAGATGCGTGACAGCGAGACAGCGGAGATGGGCATTCAAGCATCTTTGACTGGACACTTGGTCTTCAGTACACTACATACGAACGATGCGCCCAGTGCTATTACGCGCATGGTCGACATGGGCGTGCCGGCATATCTGGTCGCAAGCAGCGTGATTGCCATTCTCGCCCAGCGTTTGGTGCGCGTGATTTGCATGAAATGCAAGCAACCGTATCTGCCCAGCGAGGCTCAGTTGGAAGCGGCGGGGATCTCACCGGAGGCCGCCGCGAAGGCCACCTTTATGAAGGGAAAGGGCTGCGGAAACTGTCAGAAATCGGGCTATCGGGGACGCATGGGCATCTACGAGATGATGCTCATGACGGGCAAGATCCGGGAGCTGGCGTTCAAGGGAGAATCGTCACAAAACATTCGTAAGGCGGCAGTTGCGGCCGGTATGAGTACCCTTTACCGCGACGGCATGTTGAAAGCGATGAAAGGGATCACCAGCATCGAAGAAGTGCTACGAGTTTCGAAGAAGACCGAGGGTGATCGAGTCGCCTAAGCCCCGCCCCTGAGCTTGGCGTGGCAGCCATCGCGACTTGCGATGGATCGTCGGACGGCCCGTCCACTTCGCAAATGAAATAGGAAGCGTTGCCCAGGAGATGAGCCGCCTAGGCCACGCTAAATGCGGCGGGGCCTCGCCGAGTTGCCAACCGAATTTTGAGACAGATTGAGCAAAAAGTTGTCGGAGTGATTCGACTCAGCGAATAATGAAGGCGTCACGGGAAGTGGTCCGGGCCTCTTAGGCCGCGCTGATGAGCAAGCGTCGCGCGTGCTGATGGACCTTTCCCCAGGGCGGGCATTCATATCTCTCATAGCCGGAATTCCAAGTTTGACTTGCTAGTGAAGCGTGGGGACGTGTTGTCGCCAACCGGTGACGGCGCGCGCTCCGACGCCGCGCTAACTTTTTCGACGTACCCACGGCGGCCGAGGCCAGTTTGCCGCCCTGGGTTCTGACCACGCCAGTTCATTCTTTGCCAGAGGGTGTTGCGAACCGCGTATGGGCACACTGCTGATCGACAAGTTGTTGCAGACCGTGGTCAACCAAGGGGCCAGCGACCTGCACATTTCCGTCGGCCAACCGCCGGTCGTCCGCTTGCACGGGCGGATGCGGAAGCTGGAAACCAAGGTGCTCACGCCCGATGACACCGTCGGCCTGATGAAGAGCATCGCCCCAGAGCGATGCCAGCAGGAACTTCAGGAAGTCGGCGGGGCGGACTTTGGGTTCGCTTTCGGCTCGGCGGCCCGGTTCCGCGTGTCGATTTTCAAGCAGCGCGGCAACGTGGGCATGGTGCTCCGGCAGATTCCCAACAAGTTCCTCACCATGGAGCAGCTGGGTTTGCCGTCGGTTTGCAAGGAGTTGATCACGCGTCCCCGCGGGCTGTTTCTGGTGACCGGACCGACCGGCTCCGGAAAGAGCACCTCGCTGGCGAGCATGATCAATTACATCAATGAGACCCTCGATCATCACATCATCACGATCGAAGACCCGATCGAGTTCTACCACTACCATCAGAAATCGACGGTCAATCAGCGCGAGGTGGGCGTCGACGTGCCGAGCTTCGCCGAGGCGATTCGCCGGGCATTGCGTCAGGACCCGGACGTGATCCTCGTCGGCGAAATGCGCGACTTGGAAACGATCGAAGCGGCCATCACCGCCGCCGAAACGGGGCACGTCGTGTTCGGCACGCTGCATACGACGGGCGCCCAGGGCACCGTGAACCGCATCATCGACGTGTTCCCCACGAATCAGCAGGACCAGATTCGCACGCAGCTTTCCGTGTCGATCATCGGCATCTTGTCGCAGGCCCTGCTGCCCAAGATCGGCGGCGGGCGCGTCGCCGCGTATGAGATGCTGGTCGTCAATCCGGCCATCGGCAACTTGATCCGTGAGAACAAGACGTTCCGCATCACGTCGGCCATCCAAACCGGCGCCAAGCAAGGCATGATCCTGATGGACGATGCGCTCTTCTCGCTCTGGAAAAACGGTACATGCATCAAGGAAGAATGTTTGGCGAAGTCCAACAACCCCGCGGAGCTGGCGGCCCGCATCGCTTCAGCGGAACGCGGCCTGTTCGACGAAGACGGCGAAGGCGGCGGACCAGCGAAACCTGAAGGCGCCGGCGGGCACGGGTAGTAAAGGAATGACGAAATCCGAATGTCGAAGAAGCGGTGATTTGCCTTCATTCAGTCATTTAAGCATTCGTCATTGATTCGTCATTCGGATTTAGAAATTCGACATTCAAAACAAGCGTCTACTCACGCCGCACGACTGACACCAAAACTCACGACTATTCTCCTCAGCGCTGACACTCATGGCCATTCGCCGTATCGGACAGATTTTCGTCGACTTGGGTTTTATCAACGACGACCAATTGGAACTGTTGCTCGAAGAGCAGCACTCCAATCGGCCCGACATGTTGTTGGGCAAGGTCGCCGAGGAAATGAACCTGATCACCGACGACCAGGTGGCGCAGGCGCTGGCCGAACAGTTGAATATGCAGGCCATCAGCCTGGCGGACGTCGTGATCCCGCCCGAAGTGCTGGGCTACGTCACCGAGCCGATGGCGCAACTGTATCGCATCTGCCCGATCAGCTTCCGCGACGGCACGTTGGTCGTGGCGATGTGCGATCCGCAGAAGTTGTCGATCGTCGACGAGCTGCGCAACTTCCTGGGCTATGACATCCGTTCGGTCGTGGCGACCGAACGGGACATCAAGGTCGCCCTCGACCGGTATTACGCGGCCTCGACCGACAGCGTCGAGAACGTGATCAACCAGATGGAGAACGACGAGGAACTGGCCGCCGCCGCGGAGTTGATCGGCAGAGAAGGTCCGATCGATCTGACCAGCGTCGAAGCGCTGGCCGATAGCGCGCCGGTCCGTAAGCTCCTCAACATGGTGCTGTTGTTGGCCATCAAGGACCACGCGAGCGATTTGCACTTTGAACCGTTCGAGAACGAATTCAAGATCCGCATCAAGGCCGATGGCGTGCTCTACGAAATGGTGCCGCCGCCGCGCCATCTGGCTTTCGCGATCACGACCCGCATCAAGGTCATGGCGAACCTCGATATCGCCGAGCGCCGCTTGCCGCAGGACGGCCGCATCGAGCTCAGTGTCGGCGGACATCCCGTCGACTTGCGCGTGGCGGTGCTGCCGACGATGTTCGGCGAGAGCGTCGTCATGCGAGTGCTCGACCGCAGCGTAGTGAAGCTCGACCTGAACGCGGTCGGCATGGATCAGGACATTCTGGCCGATTTCCGCAAGGTGATCGGCAAGCCGAACGGGATCGTGCTCGTCACCGGGCCGACGGGCTCCGGCAAAACGACGACGCTGTATTCCGCGCTCAGCGAATTGAATCACATCGAAGACAAGCTGATCACGACCGAAGACCCGATCGAGTACGACATCGACGGCATCATCCAGGTGCCGATCGACCATTCGATCGGCAACAGCTTCGCGGCCTGCCTGCGGTCGATTCTCCGGCAGGATCCCGATCGCATCCTGGTCGGCGAGATTCGCGACTTGGAAACCGCTGAGATCGCCGTGCAGGCGTCGCTCACCGGCCACATGGTGTTCAGCACGTTGCACACGAACGACGCCCCCAGCACGATCACGCGCATGAAAGACATGGGCGTACAGCCGTTCTTGATTACCGCCACGGTCGAGGCGATCCTCGCCCAGCGGCTGGTCCGGCGCGTCTGCCAGCGCTGCAAGGAAGAACAGCAGCCGACGACGGAAATGCTGTTCGACGTGGGACTCACGCCCGACGCCATCGTGGGCAAGAAGTTCTTCAAAGGTCGCGGCTGTGAAGGCTGCAACAATACCGGCTACAAGGGACGCGTCGGGTTGTTCGAGTTGATGATCATGAACGACGAGTTGCGCGACATGATCGTGCAGAACGCCTCGACGGATGAATTGCGCAACTCGGCCGTCAGCTACGGAATGATCACCCTCCGCGACAACGGCCTGGAAAAATGTTACCTCGGTACGACAACGTTGGAAGAAGTGATTCGAGAAACGGTCGTGGACGGATAAGGGAACTGATGAATGCGGAATGAAGAATGATGAATTATCCGTTCCTAAAACTCATCACTCATCACTCTGCACTCATCACTTGAATACACACAACATTCACATCCACACAGCAGCCACGCAGCATTAGGACAGTGCCATGCCCGTCTTTCAGTACGAAGCGATGGACGCCCAGGGGCAAGAAGTCAAAGGCGTCACCGACGAGCTCGCCAATGAAGAAGAGGCGCAGCAGACAATCCGGGCGATGGGATACTTCGTCACGAAGATCACCGTCAAGAAAGCCCGAAAAGGCACGGTCGAAAAGAAAAAGGACGGCGGGCGCAAGAAGTCGTTCGCGCTGGGCGGCGTGGGCGGCAAGCTGTTGACCACGTTCACGCGGCAATTGTCCATTCTGCAAGACGCCGGCCTGCCGATTCTGCGCAGCCTCCGCATTCTGGAAGGCCAGCAAAAAGGCGGCGCGCTCAAGAATGCGCTGATCGACGTCTGCGATGAAATCGAAGCCGGGGCCACGCTGTCGGAGGCCATGGCCAAGTGCCCGAAGGCCTTCGATCGACTCTATGTGAACATGATCAAGGCCGGCGAGGCCGGCGGCGCCTTGGAAGTCATTCTCCGTCGTCTGGCCGAGTTCCAGGAGAAGTCGCAAGCGCTGAAACGGAAAGTCGTCGGCGCCATGATCTACCCGGTGATGGTCGTCACCGTCGCCGTGGCGATCGTGACCGGCATTATGTATTTCATCGTGCCGGCGTTCATCAAGATCTTTACCGACTTCGAAGCCGAACTGCCGCCGATCACGCTGTTGCTGGTCGCGATCTCGTCCTTCGTCGGTAACTACTGGTACACGCTGCCGCTGTTTCCGGTCGTGTTCGGGCTCTGCATCAAGCTGCTGCGAAAATTCGAGGCCGGGCGCGCCGGGTGGGATCAATTCATCCTCAAGATGCCGGTGTTCGGACAGATCATCGAGAAGAACATCGTCGCGCGAACCACCCGCACGTTGGGCACGCTGGTCTCCAGCGGCGTACCGATCTTGGAAGCCCTGAACATCACCAAGGAAACCTCCGGCAACTACATCTTCGAGAATATGTACGGGAAGATTTACGACGCGATCCGCGAAGGTGAATCGATCGCCCGGCCGATGAAGGAACACTCCCGGCCGCGGTTCAATCCGATCACGTTGATCCTGTGGTTTATCTTCGTGCCGGTCATCGGCCCGCTGTTTTACCTGATGAAGGTGAATCAGCGAATCGTCGACGACCTGGTCGTGAACATGGTGGACGTCGGCGAGGAAACCGGCGAGCTCGATACGATGCTCTACAAAGTTGCCGACACGTACGACGAAATGGTCGCCGTGTTGACCGAAAGCTTGACCAAGCTCATCGAACCCTTGCTGATCGTGGTCTTGGGCGGCGCCGTCGGCTTCATCGTCGTGGCGTTGTTCATGCCGCTGATCGGCCTGATTGAAACCTTGGCGTAGAAAATGAAATGTTGTCAGTGAAATGCTGTCGGTGAAATGTTGTGGCACGAAGCAAATTTGTTGTGGCACGGTCTCCCGACCGTGCCACGGCAACCAGGTGACGCCCGGAATTGGGAGACCTGCGGTCGAGACGGTGGCACGGTCGGGAGACCATGCCACAACAAACTCCCGACCATGCCACGACAAGGATTGAAGAAACGAACAACCTCGGGGGAGGCGGCTCCGTCGTCGGGCGGCGGAGGAGCTTGAGACATGTGCATTCGCGGACGAGAAGCCGCGGGCCTTGCCTTCGGCGACGGAGCCGCCTCCCTCGGGACAACACGATACGAACCAACTGAGCGGGCCGCGTGGAACTCGGTCGCCAACTCAAGGACCTAGGTGGAAACATGAACCGTCGCAGCAGCCGTAGCGGCTTCACGCTCGTCGAACTCCTGGCCGTGATCGTCATCATCGGCATCCTGGTCGCACTGATCACCCCGGCGGTCTTTAACGCACGCGCGAAAGCGCAGAAAGCGCAAATCACCGCGGAAATCAATCAACTCGACATGGCGATGAGCCGCCTGGCGAGCGAGGCAGGAAATGCGTTTCCGCCGGATTTTGCGTTGTTCGATCCGACAAACAGCGATCCGAGCCCGCCGTACGATTTGAACTCGGTTGAGCGCTACTACGATTCGGATGTGAAGCGATATTTCGCGAAACGATTTCCGCGTTATGCCGGGAAACAACTCAATCTCGCAATTCAGTCTCCGTACGGAAACTCTGCAGGCCAATGGACCAACACGGATCCGAACAAATTCCGCGCAAATCGGCTTGATCCAGCGGAAGCAATTGTGTTTTGGTTGGGCGGTTTTTCCATTCCTCCAAATGTGGACTCAACCAAGCTTCGTGGATTTAGCGCGAACGCCTCGAATCCCATTGAAGGCCCCGCGCAATCGAAGCGTATCGACGGCCTGTATGACTTCAATGAAGAACGCCTGGTCGATCGCGACGGCGATGGTTGGTACGAATACGTGCCGCCGGGCAATGTTGGCGCGGGCAACGGACCTCCGTACGTGTATTTCAGCTCCCGGAGCTACACAAAGAAGTGGGACGACTCCTCGCTTGACTTGGTCAAGTATCCGAAGGGGTCCACTTCAGATTGGGGCTTTTGCAAACCTTACGGATCAAGCGAGTCCGTCAATTCGTGGGTGAACCCCAAGAAGTTTCAAATCATTTGCGCTGGCTTGGACGGTTTCTTTGGTGCGCCGAGCAATCAGTTGCCGCGCCTGTTTCCGAGCGGAGAGATGAACCCGAATTTCAGCAATGACACAAGCAACTACGACATTACCGACCTCGATAACCTGACGAACTTCGCCGAAGCGGACTTGGAAGGAAAGAAGCCGTAAAGCTTCGTTGTGGCACGGTCTCCCGACCGTGCCACGTTGGACCGGTGACGGCCGAACGGGAGACCTTCGGTCGGACCCGTGACATGGTCGGGAGACCATGCCACAACAGATAACGTTTCGCGGGCAAGCCTTTTGGAACTTTGTTTTATGCACGGCAACGAGCGACAAACACGGCGTGGGTTTACGCTGGTCGAGCTGCTGGTCACGGTCACCGTGATCGGCATCATCGTCGCTATGGCCATGGGCGCCCTCATGTCCGCCCAAGAAACCGCCCGAGAACAACGCACCCGAGCCGTGATCTCGAAGCTGCACACGCAGTTGATGTCGCGGTGGGAATCTTATCAGACGCGCCGGTTGCCGATGAAGCAAATTAATCTCTCCGGCCAGACGCCTGGCGAGTATGCGTTCGACAGACTAAGGGCGCAGCGCGAACTGATGCGATTGGAATTGCCCGATCGTTGGAGCGATGTCACGAGTACGCTAGACCCACAAGCGCCACCTGGTTCTGCTGCGGAAGTAAGTCGTTTCAAACTCACGGAGCTTCCTGCGCTTTCAGAATCGTATCTTCGTAGATTCAACGCGAACACGCTTGGAGGGCAACTGAGGCGACCGACGAACGAGTTCGAAGACGCAGAGTGCCTATACATGATCGTCTCGATGGGCAGTGACGACGCGATGGCCGGGCAGCGGATCAATCCGTCGGACATCGCCGACACCGATCAAGACGGCATGCCGGAATTCGTGGACGGCTGGCGACGGCCGATTCGGTTTTTGCGTTGGGCGCCGGGATTCCTGCCTGGTCCACCGTACAACTGGCAATCGGATCCCCAGGACCTGCCGCCCGGTCTGAGCGGCACGGGCGACGACGCGCTCACGGATTTACACACCGGCAATTGGGTCGAGGATCATGATCCATTCGATCCCTTGAAGTTGGACAGTCCGGGCTCATCTGTATTGCCGGCGGCCATGGCGAATGATGTGTGGCGAGGTTATCGAATGATGCCACTGATCTATTCCGCTGGGTCGGATGGAAAACAGGATATCACGCGAGCAACAACTCCCGACGTGTTCGATTACTCGACAACGGCGCCCTTGCCCAATGATCCGTACGCCAAGGCCGACGGCAGCAGTGGGAAGCCGCTCGATCGGATGATGGGAAGTCCGTTCGACGAAGACGGCGATGGGCTCGACCACTTGGACAACATCACCAACCACGCCTTGGAGGTGCGCTAGTGACTTCCATGAGGCGGCGGGGCGTGACGTTGATTGAGTTGTTGGTCGTGATTGGGATCATTCTCGCGATCACGGCCGCGGTGATTCCGGTGATGGGCCCGGTGATGGGCGGGCGGCGGTTGCGCGAAGGTACGCGCGGCGTGAACACGTTTATCAACTCCGCCCGCAATCGCGCGATGGTCACCGGCCGCCCGGTGGGTGTCTCGTTCGAACGCCTGGAAGCGGAGCCACAGGCCTCGATGCTGCTGCACATGGTCCAAGTCCCGCCGCCGTGGTCGGGAAGTGATACTCGCACCGTGATGCGGATCAATGATTTTGGGCAAATCATTGGCATTGGGCATTACGAAGTCGGTGCGTTCGGTGCCCAATGGCTTCCCGACAACTATTGGCTGACACTCGTTCGCCCAGGCGATCTGGTCGAGTTGAACAATCGGAAAGAACGCTTCCGCCTTTGGTCCGGCGAACCCTATCTAGATGTTCCTCCAACTCCACCTCCCTCGAACCCGCCGGATCCGCCGCTGCCGCCCAACGGGCAGTGGGACAATGGCGAGCCATTTGCGGATTCAAATGACAATGGCGGCTACGATCCGGCGTCGGCGAATCAGACGACTCAAATCAATTCGGAGGATCCAACGAAGACGGTCTATTTTCAACTGCCGTCACCCATCCCAACGGAGCCATTGCCGAATCTCGCGAGTTCGTACGAGGTGTCGAACAACATCAATTGGACGCTCGGCTACGACAGTGCGCGGATGTCACACCTTCGACCGGCATTGAGAAGGGGCGACTACCAATTCAAGATCATTCGCCAACCGGTCAAATCGGCCTCGATCTCCTACCAGTTGCCGGTCGGCACGGTCGTCGATCTCGGCGTCTCCGGGGTCGATCAAGGTTCGTACTTCGCGCCGCTCGACAACAACGATCTTTCGCCCGTGATTCTCTTGTTCGCGCCGAACGGTTCGATCGATCGCGTTTGGTGTCATCAAGGCATGACTGCGGGCGGGCCGCTCAATGCAACCATCTGGAGCAGTTCGCGTCCGACGTCGTCGGTGCAATTCCTCGTTGGTCGCCGCGAAGCCGTCGGCCTCACGGTGCCGCCGGGCGAAGGGCCGGATGTGATTCCGAACTGGTTCGATCTCGAAAACCTGT
Organism: Planctomycetia bacterium; assembly: GCA_034440135.1. Taxonomy (NCBI): domain Bacteria; kingdom Pseudomonadati; phylum Planctomycetota; class Planctomycetia; species Planctomycetia bacterium. The sequence continues at coordinate 20,832 of JAWXBP010000198.1, read as the reverse complement.
GGATCGGCGTGAAGAGCCAAACCGGCGCGGTGGCCACGAACCCGAACGCGGCGGTGTTTGACGGCGACGTGCAAGTCAATAGTCCGCCGCCGCTAGAGGTCGACGCGCGGTTGTTGATTCCTGACGCTCGCGCGTTCGCCCGGCAGGGGCAGTCGATGGGAGGCAATTAGGCGATGCAAACCAGCCGACGCACCACCGCACAACATCCGTCTTCGGTAGCCGAGGTCTGTGACCTCGGCCGCACCGGGCCCACGCGCCGCTTACACGCTTCGCGCCGCACAACACCGAGGTCACAGACCTCGGCTACAGACAGAACGAGAACACGGCGCGGCATCAGCTTGCTCGAAGTGCTGGTCTCCGTGTTCGTGCTGACGGTCGGCATCCTGGGCCTCGCGGCGTTGATCCCGATCGGCCGCTTCGAAGTCCTGGAAGCCGGCAAACTCGACCGCGGCGCCACCCTCGGCAAAATCGCCTTCCGCGAAGTGCTACTGCGCGACATGCTGCGCGAGACAAACTGGGTCGCGTATGACGATAGCGCTCAGGAATACGTTTACTGGCCAAATTACATTTCGAATTTGAACGCTCAAGAAGCGTCGCGAATCTACTCCGGGCCGTTTGTAATTGACCCCGCGATGCTGGCCGAGCCCAGAAATCGCGACTACGTCTTTGGCGGAAGCAACGGCGTGCCTTCGCCGGCAACCTTTCCGTACAACGTTGCATTGGATGCTTCGGACGCAGGCCTAGCGAACGTGCCGCGATTGCCGCGACTGTCGTTGACGGACTTGATGCCGTATCCGGAATTCGATCCCGCAAACAACCTGTTTCGTATCAACCCGACTACGTTGTCGAACAGCAACCTCCAACGTGACAAGGATTCATCCCTCTCCGATCGCATCTTCCGGGGACATGACGATCTATCCTATGTCGTCGCAGATGATCAGGACGCTCGGCCGACACAACAGTACACGATTAACAGTGCTGCCAATTCGGAGCAATTCGAACGGCAGGAAGTACAAGCGAGATTGAACGCCACTTCAGTGGGCGACTACTCATGGCTCGTCATGGCAAGCCCGGCGTTCAATGAAGTCTACGACTCGTCGGTTGGTTACAAGTCTGGGAAGGTTCGGACGTTCGATGTTTCCGTCGTGGTGTTCTACAAGCGGCCGATCTCACTGCTGCCGGCGGACGACACCGAAGCGCCGGCCGAGCGGACCGTGGCCATTACCTTTGGCGGTTCTGGCGTCGGGGGTGGCAGCGCGCACTTGTCTCATCCTGATCCCAAGTACCTCCGCGACCTTCGACCGAACCAGTGGTTGTTGGTGACCGGCAAGTTGGACACGTCCACGTGGCCGACAACTCCGCCGCCGCCGACGCAACCTCCTGTGGTGGCCAAATGGTATCGCATCGTTTCGGTGGACGATGGCTCGGGCGTAACCGATCCGCCCTCGGGTGAAGATCCGCACCGAGACGTCACCCTTGATGGAGCTGATTGGGATATGAACCGGTTCGTGGCGCTGGCGAGTGGACCCGAGGGAGATTCGACATCGGCGTCCATCTTCGACGGCGTCATCGCGGTATACGAACGCACGGTACGCATTGATTCGTTAGGCAACTGAGAGAACGAGAAACCAAAGTCGTCAGCCAGGTATTCGGCCGCGGCCTTCCATGCCGTCGCTGCGAATGCTGCCTGTCGAGCTCCGAGATTTCTCACGCGGGCCGATTGAGCGCGAAGGCAAGTCGCGCGACTGCTTCGAGGCAACGCATTCGCGAGAAGGGACCGAGACGATGTCACGCAAAACACTGAGGCGGCGGGCGGTACGCAAGGCGAGGTCGTGGTTTCCCCGGCGGCGCCGCGGCATGGTGCTGCTGGTGGTGCTGAGCATGCTGGCGATCTTCACGCTGATCACGGTCAGCTTCGTGCTGATCGCCTCCCAAGGCCGCCGCACCGCCGTGGCCGCCGCCCGCGCCGATCGAACCAACAACACGCCGCAATCGCAGCTGCACGAAGCAATGCTGCAAATCATCCGCGGCACGCAAAACCCGCTCTCGGTATTGCAAACGCACAGCCTACTGGAAGACATGTACGGAAACGACGCAGTGACGGGCATGATCACCGACAACTTTCCGCAGCCGGTGACGAATGTTACGACGAGCGGCGTCATTCAGTTGGCCAATGTGGAGTTCGATCAGCAGTTCAATCAACCGGTGCCCACCGGCAACCAGCCGAACAATCCGAAGGATCCGTTCGCGATGTCGGCGCGATTGTACCGCTCGGGCTACTTCAGCGGCTGCGTGATTACAATGACCAGCGGGCCGCTGGCCGGCAAGAGCGCGCGAATCGTCGACTACGAGCCGAACGTGGTTAATCCCACGACATTGATTGGCCAATTGCAGATCACTTCGTTCGGTGGAAACCAGTTTCCGCAACAACGCGACCGCTTTGTCATCAACGGCCGCCCGTTCAACGGCGCCGGTTTTGGCATGGAGAATTTTGCGGCGCCGTCCGGCGCTGTCACTGTGCGACCGAACGCTGCTGGATTTCCGGGGCCTCTGTTGACCTATTCCGACGGGGATTTGTTGGGCGCTTATCCGGGCACCTCGTGGCCACGTGCGCTGCTGCCCAACCCGATTTTCGGTGCTCGAGACGGCAGCTACCACGCCGCTTCCGCCGACGCGACGATGCAGTTTCTCTATGATCCCGCGGGCCCCGGTGGCGCGGATGAAGCCTACGACGCGGCCGACTTCCAGAATCTGCATCTCGCCATGCACTACTGGGACACGACGGCCAATATGATGATCACGCGTTTGCCGTCGTTCCATCGCCCGGACTTGATCAACTGGTGGTCGCAGCAATTGCCGGTGAGCAATCCGCAGAAGCTCGATTTTCGCAGCGACACGGATGCCGCTTCGGTCATCAGCAAAATGCAAACCGAGCCGCACGTGTGGCGAAAAGCCATGATGCGGCCGACTCCATTCGATCACCCAAACTTCCCTGGCAACGACACGAACACGGGACCTGGTTTTCACCCACTCTGGGGCTACGGCACAGCGAACAACCCCGAGTGGGATGTCGACAACGACGGCGACGGCAAGCGGGACAGCGTCTGGGTCGATATGGGCATGCCGGCCCAGCCATCGGCCGACGGTCGGTGGTTCAAGCCGATGTTCGCCGTGTTGTGCGTCGACATGGACGGGCGCTTGAACCTCAACGCACATGGCAACCCGAATCATCTCGACCTCGCCGCCTATCAGTCCGGGACCGGTGCGACGCCGTTGTATGGACCGATTCCATCGGGAACGGCCGGAGCCTTGCAGCCAGGCGAGTTCTCTTTTGGGCAAGGCTATGGCCCGGCGGAAGTGAACCTGCGTCGCGCTCTGCCGGTAGTCAATGGCGTCGATTCGTACTTAACTTTGCTGGAAGGTCGACTGGTCAACGGCCAGCGATTTGAAGGGCGTTACGGCGAGGCACAGGGCGCCGCGGCGATTTCTAACAACAATATCCCGCGGCCCGGCTACACGGACGACACGTTTCGGGCTGCCGATGCTTACAACGTGCTCGCCAACAACATGCGTTTGACGGCGACGAATCTCGACCAGATGCAGATGCCGCGAAACTACGCGGTGGACGCTTTCTCGCCGTTGGCCAGTCGGACGAATTGGATGGTCGACGGTTTTGGCTCCTCGCCGGATCTGGATGGCGACGGCGTGCTGGTGCTCGACTATCGCGGCAATCCGTACTTGGCTTCCGTAACCTCCGTCGCCGGGCGCGGCGTGCATGGCGCCGGCGAGATCGGCGAAATGTTCAACGACCCGTATGAACTGGACTTGTCGCATCGCTCGAACAAGTGGGTCATGCAGGGGAGTGGCGCCTATCCGGCGATTTCGCCCATCGACGCGGCGTTCACTCCTGACGAGTTGGAACGCATCTTACGACGTTATGACGCCGACGCGGATTATGTGACCAACGGCTCGGCCAGCCCCGCCGTACAGATGAATAACACGCGGCTGACCTCGCTGATTCAGGAGGCGATGTACAACAATCCGCGCTTCAATACGCTGTTCACGACAGAAAGCTGGGACGTGCCAGCGGCCGGCGCAATGGTGGTTATCGACAACGTTGCATTGCGCAGCGTTCCACCAGCGCCGCCGACCAATGTGGCGGCGCCGTACAAAGTGCGGCGCGTGCAGAATCAGTCGATTCAAGACTTGCTCGTCGCACGCTTGGGCGCATCAGTGAACGTCAACGTCGCACTGCGTGAGCTATTGCCCCCCGAAGTGTTGGCCGGGCGCAAGATGGACTTGAATAGTCCGTTCGGCAATGGGCGGGACGACAATGGCAACGGCGTGATCGACGAGCCGAGCGAGACGCTATTGGAGACGGTCGTCGGCCCCGATCGTTCGTTCGCCAATCCCAATCGCCCGCCGAAGTTCGCCTGGCTGGACGCCGACAACGACGGCGTCAACATCGCTTCAAATACAGATGCGAGTTCGCCGCGCGGCAACGACCCGGATGAACTCAACGCGCGCATGGAGTACGCGAAGCACCTCTACGTGTTGATGATGTTGCTGGTGGACAACCAGTTTTACACGACTGATGGTTGGAACGACACGACGGGCGCTAACACGAAGTTGGAGGTTGCTCGTCGGATTGCCCAGTGGGTGGTCAACGTCGTGGATTTTCGTGATCGAGATTCGATCATGACAGGATTCGAGTTTGATCTCGATCCGTTCACGGATGATGTGCCGGACCCAAATAACAATCCGTGGGACGTCGACGGCGACCTCACCACGGACGAGGGCGCCAATATTCGCGAGATCGCCTGGGGCTGCGAGCGGCCGGAACTGCTGATTACCGAAACTATCTCGACGCACGAACGCCGCACGGCGGACGAAAGCGTCGGCGGGCTGAGGAGTGATAACCCAGCCGATCCCCACTACGACCAGATGGCGCGGCCGCGCGGGACCGTGGCGTTCGAGTTGTTCAATCCTGGCGGGCACTTCGAAGCGCCTGCACCCGAGGTTCACGGCATCGTCGGCGCCAACGACTTCGGCATCGACCTGGGCGCATTTTCGAAGCCTGATAGCGGCGGTCGAATGTCGCCGGTGTGGCGGGTCGTGACGCACAAACCTAGATTGGACGCCGGCAATGATCCCGATGAGTTCAAAGATCCGGATCGAGTCCACTATCGACCGATTTTGGCTGATAGCGACATCGGCAAGATCGCTTATTTCACGGTGGAGTCGAGTTCAAACCCAAATGTCATCGAGCCCCCTCACACGGGACAGCCGAAGTTTCATCGTGACAACGATCTGCCGGCGCCGGAGGTGATCCGGCCGGGCAGCTATGCGCTCGTCGCTCCGGCGGGACCGTGTGACGATCAGAATCGACCGAATACCAACGGGCCGTACTATCGCACTTATTTCGGCGAACGCTCGACCGCCAACGACGCAGGCGGGAAGAAGAACACCTATCCGTTCCACTTGCAACTCGCCTCTCCCGACGGCCGGATTGGCCCGTTCCGAGGAACGACTTTTGAATTGCCGACAGCGGCGAAATCGGTCATCGGCGTGGTGATCGAGCCGCGCGTCGTCGGCAACAACGTGGCGCGCTTTAGCGTGTCAGAGCCTGACGCCGGCTACAGCACGTTGACTCCCGTCACGATGGCGCCGCGGTCCGTGAACCAGTTTCATCCGGACGATTTCTTCTCCGCGCCGGAAGACGTGCCGATCGGGGCGACGCAACTGGAACGCAACGACTACGTTCCGGAAGGCAAATCGATGCTGTACCTGGAACGGCTTGCCGATCCGACCCGGCCGTGGAACCAACTCACCAATCCGTACTTGACGATTGATCGTGCGCCGCTGGACCTGCGCTCGTTCCGCGGCGAACCAGTAGTCGCGAACGCCGGAACGGAAGGCACAGCGCCCGTGGCCGACACCGCGCATTTCGACAGCTTCCGTCGCGGACTGATGCGCGGCGCGAATCAGCGCGCTGGCGTGCGAAACGTGTGGTCGTCGTGGGGAACGCCGGAAATCCATAGCGCGCCGGAAATGAACGGCGCCACGGGGACCTCGAATCCGTTGACCAAGAGCACGTTTGGTCATCTGAACGGGTTCTCCACACAGAACGAGGAATACGGGCCGGTGTTCCAAGCGAATGCCGCCGAGACGAATCCTGCCACGTCCACGCCATCGACTCCCAAATCAACCTACGACGGCGACATGTTCGTCGATCCTGCGCGCCCGGCAAAGCCCTGGCTGACCTGGAACAACCGACCGTTCGTTTCGCCGGTGGAACTGTTACTAGTGCCGGGTACGTCGCCGGCGGGATTGCTGATGGATCATGCGACGCGAGAAGCGTCCTTCGATCCCTACGCTCCGTCGACCGTCGATCCGCTCGACAACAGCCCGAACGCGGCGTTCCGCGACAGTTTCCGGCACTTGCTGAACTTCTTCAATTCCGCGAGCCCCGCGCCGGGCCGAGCGCGCGGCAAGGCGCCAGAGCTATATCGGTTGTTCGACTTCGTCGAAGTGCCGTCGCGGTTCGCCGGCACCTATGACATGCTCGATCCTGCGGAATTCAGCGGCGGCAATAACCACTATTTTCACCCGCCGTACAACAAGGTTTCGCGCTATCGCGAACCAGGTAAGATCAACTTAAATACCGTCTATGACCCGGCGGTTTTCGAAGCTCTGATGGACGGCGTCTTTAGCTATGCACCGACCGGAAGTCGTTGGGCGGACTTCGTGCAGTCGCGACGCGGGTATTCATTCTCTGCGGATATTGGACATATGTCCAACGCGCATCCGACCGTGTTCGCGAATCCTTTCCGGCCGGCCGGCGCTTTTCCATTCGTGCCCACCGACGGATTGATGACGTTGAACGTAAAGAATCAGCCGATCAATGTCACAATCATGCGACAACAACCTTCTGGGCCAGGAGGGTCGGCGTCGAATGAGCCGCTCTTTGCCGCGCCTATTTTGTCAACTCCATTGCCCCACAATGATCCCGAGCGCAACCCTTATTTTTATTACGCCGGCATGCAGAAGATCTACAACAGCGTGACCACGCGTTCCAATGTGTATGCGGTTTGGGTGACGGTGGGGTATTTCGAAGTGACGCCGGTGCCGATCGATCCAACGCGATATCCGGATGGTTGGCAGTTGGGCGCGGAGTTGGGGACCGATACCGGGGAGATTGAGCGGCATCGCGCGTTCTATCTTTATGACCGCACGATTCCGGTCGGCTTCCAACGTGGCGAGACGCTGAACGTCGAGGACGGCCTGCTGATTCGGCGGTACATCGAGTAGGCAACGCGAGATTCGGAAGTAGGAACTCGGAACGTCGTTGACCGCGATGGTTCCGAGTTCCGCGGACTGAGTTCTTCGTTTCCTGTTCAGACTTTTCTGCCCAGCTCCCAGCCGTGGTTGGTGAGGAGAAACTGCTCGCGCGATTCCGAGCGGAGCAATTGCAACTCCACCAGATGGTGCAGGGCCTGCACGTACTGACCGGCGATGTCCCGGTCGTGCGGGTCGTGAAATGCACGCAATTTCGTGCGGACGGCCGGTCCGCGGGTATCGGCCTTGGCAAACAAGGCGAGCTGCCCGCCGTTACTACGCGCGGCCTTCAGGAGGTCGCGTTCCAGATCCGAGAGTTCCTCAAGTTCGATGTGCATGGCGACACGCAGATGAGAAAAGAGAAGCGGTTGCTCCGAGAAGAGGCGATGACGAGATTAGGCAATTCCGATTCAAATCGCGACGCGGATGAATGACGAATTTCGAAATCCGTCATTCATCATCCTCCCCTCTGTGTCTCCGTGACTCCGTGGTGAATTCTTGCTAGACCGCGGCTGGCACGCGTTTGGCGTCGAGGGATGGCCATTCGACGTCGATGCGCGTGTAAAGTCGTTCGGCGACTTCGCCGCAATCTCCATAACCGCGCGAGAGGAGCGTTGCCACGCGTTCCAAGGGCAAGCGTTCGGCCTCGTAAAACAGCACCAGGTCGCCGGATGGATTCGGCACCACGGTGGCGATTTCGCCCACGGCTTGTTGCATGGCTGATGCGAAACGGTTGGCGGCTTCGCCTGCCGGTGCGGCCAGGAACAGTCGCTTCGCTCCGCCGACGGCGAGCACGCCAGGCGTCGCGAGCGCGGACCATTGTTGCAGTTGCTCGGCGAGCTCCGCTTCTTCGGGATACGCTTCGACCAACACCTTCGCCACGTCGAATTCCGACAGCGCTCGCAATACGCTCCGCCGCGCTTCGGCCAACAAGATACCGGGCAAGCGTGGGCGCAAATCGCGTTTTTCGAGCGACGCCCGGACTCCACCCACCGCGTTCAGGTAGCGCTCGCGGATATCGGCGTCGAATTGTTCGGTGAGCTTCGTCAAGCGATGACGAATGTAGTCGTTGGCGGCGACGCGCACGGCCGCCATTGGGCCGGACAACGCGCCCGCGTCTACCGCGGCTGGCGTGGCGTCGAAGGCGGCCGACAACTCGTTGAGATCTTTGCGCAACGATTTGAGCTGATCTTGCGCCGAGGTCACTCGGGCGAGCAACTGACGCACCAGCAGATGGAGGCCGGAGAGGCCCACTTCGCGCAAGCGAATTTCGAAGTATTCGCCCAATCGGACCATCGGTTGGTCGAGCAACGTGCCGGCTTTGGTTTTACCTTGCGCGGCCGGCGACGTGAGCGTTTGCTGAATGAGCAGGTCCCACGGCTCCATCTGGGCACGCAGCATCTGCACTTGTTCGACGACGCGCTGTTCGCAGGCGCTCAGATGGCGATGGAACCAGTCGATCGCCTGCTCGGCGCCACGAGCGCCCACGCCAGGCGATTCAGCCAATCCGGTGAGCCACTGCTGCAGCGCCTGGCCGCGATGCGTGGCGAACTGCGACATCTGCGCTTCGACGGCGCGAGTCAGCGTGACGGCGTTCTCGTCGACGGCCTCCGCCGATTTGCGGTTGCCTAGCACGGCATTGATCGCCTGATAAGCGCGCCGGATGCGCATCAGCGGTTCCGACGCGGCGCCGGTTTCCGAGGCGTTTAGCCGCTCGACGGTGTTGCGCCAGTAGGCCGCGCGGTCGCCACCCAAGGTACGATCGATCGATTGAATCACCGCTGCGCAAAGCTGATCGTACTCCACTTCGTGCTGTTTCGCATGCTCGGCGCATGTGCTACTGAGCGTGTCTTCGGCAGCGACGGGCTTTTCCGCGTCCGGCAGCCGAAATTCCAGCAACGAATTCGCACGCGCCTCGCGCGTGGGCGTGGTCTCGCCGCGCCAATAGCGCACCAGGCTCGAACACAGCTTTTCGGCGAGCACGCTCGGCAACGGCCCCTGCGCAGCGCCAATCTGCGTCACGCCAAACGACCGAAGTCGATTGCGATGCGATCGCAAGCTCGTGCTCGAAGCCGACTCCATGCGGGATTGATCCAGCAAAGCGCCGGACAGCGTGGCGACATCCTGGTACAGGTACTCCGCCACGGCGTCGGTCGCGTTCTCGTAGTCCTGTTCGTTGATCCGTTCGCCTAGATTCACCAAATACGTTGGCGGCAGCAACGCCGCTTGCCCTTGGAACGCCGGAATCTTCAACGCCAACTCGCCCGGGTAGTGGCCGCGGCCGCAATGCGAAAGTTCCGTCAGGAACGCGCGGGCGTTCGCGGCCGCCAATTCCTTGTTGCGCGATCGCATACCGGTGGCATGCATGAACACGGAGCAAAGGCCGTCTTCGCTCAGATGCAACTCGTGAATCAACACCCGCAGCATGTACATGACGTCGATCGCACAACCGCCGCCGGTGCCGCCGGAGATCGACGATAATAGGATGATCCGCGGCCGAGGATCGCGGCACTTCCATCCGGTGCGTTCGGCGAATTCGTCGGCGACGGCGGGATCGGCAATCCGCGTAAGTTGCGTACGCAACAGCTCACGCAATTTCGCGCCATGATCGACAAACGCCAGGCGACCCAAGGGGCGCAGGCCCTCGGTTTCGAGCGAGCGCGGAATATTGTAGAGCCAGCGTCGGCTCAGCCATTGCAACAGCTTGGTGGAATCGGCGCGATAGTCTTCCGGCTTCCGCAACGGCATGGCGAAGGTGTCGGCGACTTCAAGCGATACGCCCTTCTCCGCGTCGGCAGCCTCATCAAAGGCCCGTACATCGGTATCGATCAACAACGTACGCAGCGCTGGCAGCGCGCGGAGGTCGCCAAAGCGGTCGTAGAGCCGGCGCCGCAATCGGGCGAACACATGCGCAGCGCCGCCGCCGATGCCGACGACCAACGTCGGACGAAAGCCCTGTTCAGCGGTGGCAACGTCCAGCGGCGGAAGGTTCTCTACTTCTACCGGCGTGAGGTCGATTTCGTCCCATTCCCGGTCCTCGATCTGCGGCAGCGACGTATCGCCCACGATTTGCGTACGCGACGCGGTGACTTGCGGCGTCGATTTGGCCGCAGGCAACTGCGTGCGGGAGCAAGTCGACGAATCCATACCTGGCTCGTCGGCCGGCGCGGATTCAGCGAGCGGCGTCGCAGCGACGGCCGCGGCGCGGGCCTTGGGGGCCACGATCAGCAAATCGATCAGCTCGCGGCAACTGGGAAAACGATGGTTGGAGACTTTCGAGAGCGCGCGCTCGATCACCGCGCGGTCGTGCGGCGGTAGCGACGCCAACCTCGGCGGGCTCTGCAAGTGCTGCGTGGCCAACTGCGCAGCCGTCTTACCAGGAAATGGCAGCACGCCGGTCAGCATTTCCTGATAGACAATCGCCAGGCTGTATTGATCGCTGTACTCGCCCGGGCGGTCGTCGAACACTTCGGGCGGAGCATAGACCGGCGTCATGCCGCCCATCAACGAAGCTTCGGTGACGCCGATGTCCTTCACGAGGCCGAAGTCGGCGACTTTGACGCGTCCGCCCAGTAGCAGCAAGTTTTCCGGCTTCACGTCGAGGTGCTGCAGCGAATGGCTGACGCGCATGAAGTCGAGCGCGTCCGCGGCGTCACCCAGATAGATGAGCAACTCTTCGCGCGGAATGCCCGGCAGGCGCTCGGCGCGGCACTGCTCGAAGCGATCCTTCAGGCTCATTTCGGCCAATTCGGTGACGATCATCAACTGACCGTCGACGACTTCGATGCGCTCGATCGACAGCAAGAACGGATGGCGCACCTGCTTGATGCGGTTCAGCGCCTTGAGTTCCCGCGACGCGCGGTCGTCGTCGAGATATCCGTAGACGAACTTGATCGCCTTCACCAGGCCGCCAGGCACTTCGGCGGTCCAGACCTCGCCATAGCCGCCCGCGCCCACGCGCTCTTTGACGGTGTATCCGGCGATCGGTTCAGATGAACGTAGGGAAGGCATGGTCCCGGTCGCGATGTGGTGCTGGTTCAATCGGACGGCGCGCGCCGCATACTATTGCGGAGCATTCGTGCGTCGTCACAGGTTGCCGAACGTTGTTTCGCTGCTGTCTGCTTCTCATTCACCGCGCTGACTTGACGATTAAACGCCGCTCAAGGCGTGTTCCCGCAGCTCGCAAAGCGGCGCCGGAGCGCCGATCAGAAAGCCCTGGGCATAGCCGCAGCCGAGGCCGCGGCAGTTTTCCATGTCTTGTTCGTTGTCGACGCCCGTGGCGATGACCTCGGCGCCGATCTCGCTCGCCGCTTGCACGACGAATTCCACCTGTCGCAATCGGTCCGCGCCGCGATGCACGCCTTGCAACATCGTGCGATCGAGCTTGAGAAAATCAGGCGGCAGATCCTTGAGCTCGGCAATCCGCGCTCGACCCGAGGCGACGCCTTCATACGCGAGCGCCACCTGGCGCGCCGAAAGCCAGGATCGCAAGACCGTCAGATCGGCCGCGGTTTCCACTGCCCGTTCCGGCAGCTCTAAGACCAATTGCCAGCCCTTGGCCAAGGCTTCGAGCAATTGCTCCAGATGTTCCTTCAGGCACGGCGCTTCGATGTCGGCGGCGTCGAGGTTCAGGAACAGCCGCGCCGGCCGTGAAAGTTGATGTGTCTCTTCGGCCGCCGTGAGACGCTGTAGGCTGCGGGCGCGGCGGGCCAACTCGCAATCGAACGCGGTGACCCGGCCCGCCGGGAAACGCGGATCGAAGACGTGATAGCCGAACAGATCGCCAGTTGCGACCTCGACGATCGGATGGAACAGATTGTTGATCGCACGCAACGACACGATCTCTTGCCACGTGCGGACCTCGCCGATGAGTTGCGTATCGCCGGCGTTCTCGGCGCGCGCAGGCTTGGCCGCCGGCGCGGCGCCTTGCATGACGCAGGTCGCGGTCACCTGACCGTTGACGTCGCTGCCGGTGAAGAACGTGTATTCCGTATCGGCGATGACCACGATGTCTCCATCGTTGATCTTGGATTCGTCGATCCGCTTGCCGTTCAGGAAGGTGCCATTCGTGCTGCCGAGATCACGAATATAATAGTCGGCGCCTTCACGACGGATCGCGGCGTGTTCGCGCGACACGCGTCCGGAGTCGATATGCAATTCGCACGACTCGTTCCGGCCCATCGTGAAGGGGAACGTATCCACCGGAGTCTTTTCCGGCGCGCTGCCGTCAATCGGCAGATACTCCAGCCACGCCCCGACGGCGTCCTTGGTCATCACCTGCGTTCGCATAGTTCACTCGAAGTGGACGAAACGTCGCTCATTCAACAACTCTGGTGCGCGGGACCTATCGCCACCCCTGGTCGCAATACGTCCGCAAGGAAAGCCTAGCATTGATCCGTTTCCCGGGCGGCGTGCGCGGCATTTCTGCGGGAGAGATTGTTGACATGTACGGAGTGCAGCATCGCCCGCCGATCAACCACTGCGACCGGACTCCCTCGCGCATTCCGCAGCATCGCCAATGTTGACATAACTCCGTCAGGCGGCATTGTCCTGTGAAATGGAATTCAACTGGCCGCCAGCGCATAGGAACGAGCGTCGGGACGTTTCTTGGCGTAGAGTTTTTCTACGGAGCCGTTTTCAGACTTTTCCCAGCGACGCGCCGTCGCGACGCATTGTGCGACGCCACGAACGACTCGCGATCCAGGGTTTGACCCTTCGATGAACTCGCAAGAGCCTAGGCCGTTGCGGGCGCTGGTAGTATCCGGCGACCGCCCCATGTTGCGGCACATTTCCCAGTTCCTGTCGGCCTTCGAATACGAGGTCTGGCAAGCGGAAGGGAAGGAGGGGGGGCAAGCTCTCTGCGAAGCGGTCGAGCCCGAGTTCGTGCTGCTCGACGCCTCGCGGACCACGACTGAACAACTCGATACCTGCCGCGCGCTCAAGGGCACGCTGCCACATCGCAGTCCGATTATCTTCTGGCTCTCCGCGCCGCTCGCGGCGCTGGAAATGACGGAAGTCCTGGAAGCGGGCGCCGACGATTTTCTCGCCAAGCCATTAGTCTACGGCGAAGCGCTCGCCCGCTTGCGTGCGGGGGCGCGACTCTTGGAGCATCGCCGCCGTTCGCGCGGACAAGGCCGTCTCGACCCGGAGACCGGCGTGTTGAGCGCCGCGGCGTTTAATCGCTTGCTTTCCTCCTCCTCCATGTCCGGCAGCCGCCGCGCTGGGGCGGCCTGCGTGGTGGCCGACGTCGATGCCTTTGGCCGCTTCGCACGACGGTCTGGTCGAAAGTCAGCCGAAGATTTATTGCGCGAGATTGCCCGCAAGCTCGTAGAAGTCGCCACCGACGCCGTGCCGATCGCCCGTTGCGGCGAGAATCGCTTCGTCTTCCTGTTGCGTCAAAAGAGCGAACCGGAAGCGGCGACATTCGCCGAAAAGCTCCGCCAGACGGTCGCGGCCACGACCTTCAAATGCGGCGGCGAGCCGGTTCACGTGACGATCAGTTGCGGCGTCGCTTCAGCCGCCGACGAACCTGGCAAGACCTTCGAGCGCCTGGAAACCGCGTTGCGCGGCGCGAAAGCTTCTGGCAGAAATTTTGTCGCCCGTTACGGACAATTCGACGACGAGACCCGTTCGTGGAGCACGTTGGCACAGCCCGGCAAGTTGCTGGAAACCACGACCGCGCGACACATCATGACGCCGTGCGCGTTCCTGCTGAACGCCGACGACACCGCACGCCAGGCGAAGCTGCTATTGGAAAACGCGCATCTCGCCGAACTGCCTGCGGTGGATGGTCGTGGCAAACTGCTCGGCGTCGTACAAGCCGAGCGGCTCGGCCATGGACATGCGCCTGGGCCGGACGACGCGACGCTCGTGGCCGACATCCTGGAGCGCAACGTCGCCACGTTCGACGAGGCCACGCGGTTCAGCACGGTGATGGATTTCTTCTCACGCGATCCGCGTCCGGTGGCCGTGGTCTTGCATCAGGATCAACCGGTGGGCATCCTTTCGCGCAACAGCATTCTGGCCCTGAGCCGGCCGTTGAAATCGAATACTTTCAACACTCGGATGCAACCGAGCATCGACAGCGGGTATCTCGTCGTGCCGGACCTGGTGCCGGTCGGCGAGGCCTAAACGGCTTGGCGATGCACCGCCGCTGCGACTAAAAATCCATCTGCATCCGGGCCGCGTAGATCCCCGTTTCGCTGTCGCCGAACGTGGGATTGTCCAGGAACGCGTGGATGTAGTTCAACTGGACCTTGGCGTAGGCGTTCATGTACCAATTGATCCCGGCCGTGAGGTCGGTCAATTGGCCCCCTTGAACCGTGTCATCGTTGAGATCGATCCACGACCAACGCGCCGCCACTTCCCAGGCGCCAAGCCCCGTGCAGATGCCGCGGTTTGTGCGCACGCGGAAAAAATCCTCAAACGGCTTCACGCGATCGACCGCGCCGATGGTGCGGTCATACGGACGATGCTCACCGGTTAGGAAGTACCCGACTTGCGAGTACGCACCGGGAAAAGTCACGTTCGAGCCGTTGATGCGATCGACCGAGGCGAACATCGCCTCCGTTTGCCATGAGAGCGGCCCATGCACCCACAGGCATTCCGCCCCGAAACGATTACTGATTGTCGTGGGAATGTTGCCGGTGTCGACAAAGAAGTGCGTACCGTTCGCTGCACCCGGCACGGCGACCTGGCTGGTGCCCACCGCGCCCGGCGCGACTTCGCCCACAAAGAATTCCGGAATCGTCGCAAAGCGTGTAACGTCGTTGTCGGGATCCTGAAGAAAGTAGCCGCCGCCGACGTGCAAGTAGTAACGTCCGCCTGATGGCTCGTCGTACCACGGAAGATACGTCGCCCGCGCGGCCATCGATACGCCGCCGTTGTCGCCAATGTCGCCGCCGAACTGATCCTGTCCGGAACGGAACACGCTCGCCGCCCAGGTGGCGCTTTGCGCTTCGTTGTGGTTGTAGAAGCCAATGCCCAGGTGCCGGAAAGGCGTGAAGGGCTGGAACAACAGCGACCGTTCCATGAAGGTTGTGTAGCGGAAGCTGCTGACGACTTCCAAGCTGAAGGGCTGCTTCCACTGGCCGACGCGGACCGTACCCAGGTAGGGCAAGTGCGTCGTCTCCACCCAGACGTCGGTAAAGGTCGGCCGTCCGAAGAACCCGAAGTCCATTTGGACCATGTAGTTCATGTTGTTGGCGATGGCGCCTTTTCCATTGAGCCGAACGCGGCGGAAATCGGCGCCGTCCTGGAGATCGCCGACAGACGCGAGGCTCGCCGCGTCTTGATCAAAGGCGCCGGTGTCGGCCTGAAACACGCCGTTCACGGTCACGTTCGGATACTTAATCGTTTTCGCGTCATCCTGGAGTTTCTTGACCGACGCGGCAAGGGATTCCAACTCCACCGGCGGGGCGGCCGCGGCCGGCGCCGGCGTTTGGAGCGAAGCGGGATACGCGGCGGGCAACCGCTCCACGCTGATCATCGCCTGCGTCTCGGCAAGCTCTTGCTCCACCGAAGCCAGCCGCCGGCAGAGGGTGTCGTACTGCTCAAAGGTGATTGGCTGTTGCGCCGACGCCAACGGCGCCGTCCCTGCCAGTACGAGCAGCGCAGGTGCGATCAATGCAATTCGTAGGTACATTCGGACTCCGCCCTGCAATCGGTTCGATTGATTCGTCCGCTATTCTGATCGGCAACGCCACGGTGCAGGCGTGCGGCTGCGTTCATTAAAAGCGTGTCATCTAGCACGCCAAGCTGGTAAACTGTGCGCCCTGGGGCGTGGTTGGCGCACAAGTCGCGCGACTACGTCGACCTTGACGGCATCACGAGGAGTCCGACGGAATGAAGGCCGCAGCCGTGTCCAAGAAGCTGACAAATTGCGTTCGAATTGCGCTGTGGAGCGCAGTGGCGTTGGCAGGGGCTTTCGCGTCCTCTGTAGTTGCCGCTACGCCCATCGAAATGACGCTGCCGGAGGGGTTCACAGCGGAATTGGTCGCTGGGCAACCACTCGTCCAGCATCCGCTGATGGCCTGCTTCGACGACCGAGGGCGACTCTACGTCAGCGACGCCGCTGGCGTGAACCTGGATGACAAGGAGTTGGACGCGCAACTCCCCAACGGCATCCGGCGGTTAGAGGACACGGACGGCGACGGCCGCTTTGATCGCTCGACCGTGTTCGCCGATCGCATGACCTTTCCGAACGGCGGCGTTTGGCACGGCGACTCGCTGTACGTCGCCAGCGCGCCTTATATCTGGCGGCTGCGCGATCGTGATGACGACGGGGTCGCCGAAGAGCGCACGCAATTGGTGGGCAAGTTCGGTTACATCGGGAACGCGGCCGACATTCACGGTTGTTTTATGGGACCGGAAGGCCGCCTCTGGTGGTGCGATGGAAGGCACGGGCACGAAGTCCACGACGCGGCAGGCCAATTGATTTCCAAGGGCGAAGCGGCCCGCATTTTCTCCTGTAAACTCGATGGCTCCGACCTGCGCACGCACAGCGGCGGCGGCATGGATAACCCCGTGGAGATCGACTTCACGCGCACCGGCGATGTGCTCGGCACGGTGAACTTGTTCTATCAGACCCGCGGTGATTGCCTCGTGCATTGGTTGCACGGCGGAGTGTATCCGCGCGACGACCAGCCGCAATGCCTGGCGGAGTTCCGCCGCACCGGCGAATTGTTACGTCCGGTGCTCGACTATGGGCACATCGCCGTGTCAGGGATGACGCGCTATCGCGGCCGTTCCCTCGGCGATGAGTACGCCAACGGTTATTTCGTGTGTGAGTTTAACACCCACAAAGTCAACTTTACGCGCGTCATGCCCGAAGGCGCCACGTTCGTCGCAGAGCGCCACGATTTCTTGAGCACGGAACATATCGATTTCCATCCCACGGACGTGCTGGAAGACGCCGATGGAAGTTTGCTTGTCATCGACACCGGCGGCTGGTTCCGCTACGGCTGTCCCACGTCGCAAGTCGCCAAGCCGGAAATCGCCGGCGGCATCTACCGTATTCGCCGATCCGGCGCGGCCGCCGTACAAGATCCGCGAGGACTTGGTCTGGATTGGAAGTCCCTGTCGAACGAAGCGCTTTCCGCGCTACTGAGCGACGAACGCCTCGCCGTTCGCGAACAAGCGCAATCGCTGCTCGTGGAACACGGCTCAGCGGCGATCGCGCCTCTGTCGACGGCAATGCACGGGCAGGACGACGAGGCCGCGATCTTGGCGCTCTGGGCGCTCCATCGCATCGACACGACCGAGTCGCTCGCCGCAGTGAGGTCACAACTCATTGCATCCAGCGCGGAACTCCGCCAAGCCGCGGCGCGTGGCGTCGGCGAATCGCGCGATGCGGCGGCCGCTGGATCTTTGCTGGCGTTACTGACGGATGAAAACCCGTCCGTCCGACGAGTTGCTGCCGAAGCTCTGGGACGCTGCAGCAGTTCCGATGCCACGCCGCAATTGCTGGACGCCATCGCGGGGGCCATGGATCGGGCCGAGGAACACTCAGCCATTTTTGCCCTGATGGAAATCGCCGATGTGCCGGCGCTCGCGTCCGGCGTGCGGCATCCGCAACCTGCGGCGAGTCGCGCGGCGCTCCTGGCGCTCGATCAAATCGCTCCACAGGCCGTGGTGCGCGACGACGTTTTGGCGCTGCTTGGGTCGTCGGATCCGCAAACCGTGCAGACCGCGATGGAAGTCATTGCTCAGCGGCCGCAGTGGACCGAAGAAATGCCCGCATTCTGGCGTCGCTGGCTGGCGCAACCGTTCGATCAAGGACGCGGCGAGTGGCTGCTCGGAGCGCTGCGCTCGTTCGCGAATGATCCCCGCACGCAAGAAGTGATTGCTGAGTCGCTAACTTCCGGCGATTCCTCGACGGAAGTGCGACGACTGCTGCTGCGGGCGATCACCACGAGCGAGCTATCGCCCCTGCCGGAATCGTGGATCGCTGCGCTGAGCATTGGCTGCAATGGCTCGTCTGGCGAACTGCGGTCGGAGTTCCTTCGCGCCGCCGCGACAGCTCGCGATCTGCGCCTATTGGCGGCGCTACGCACCACGGTCGATGCCCATCCGCACCAGGCCATGGCGATCGCGGGACTCGCAGGGTTGGGGCAAGAACTCTCGGACCGAAATTGGAACACGCTGATCTCGGCGTGGCGCTCCTCGCTCGAAGAAGGCGAACGCGAAACGTTCACGATTTCGATCGCCCGCGCGCAGGCCAGTGAAGCGCAGTTGATGGAATTGGCGGCGGCACTGGTTGATGCGCAACCGTTGGAGCTGGCGACCTTGCTGACCGCGTTTCGGGCAAGCGATTCCAGCGCTGTCGGTCATGCGGTCAGCGCCGCGTTAACCGCTCATCCGGGAACATCGCTCGTCGGTTACGCCGAGCTACGTGGCGCTTTCGCAAACTTTCCGGCGGACGTGCGCGAGTCCGCGGCGGCGCTCCTGGCGGCGCGCGAAGTTGTCTCCGCCGATCAACAGGCGAGACTCGCTCAGTACGAGATGCGCAATGAGCACGGCGATGTCGCGCGCGGTCGCGACCATTTCTTCGGAACCAAGGCGGGCTGCGCCGCCTGCCATCGCGTGGCGACGCGCGGAGGGCAGATCGGCCCAGATCTGACGCAGATCGGGAGAATTCGCACGCGGCGCGACTTGGGCGAGTCCATCTTGTATCCGAGTCTTACGCTCGCGCGCGGCTACGATACGCTGTTCACCGTCACCACGTCCGCGGGGTTGACGCACAGCGGATTGCTGGAGCGCGAGACCGCGGACGCGATGCACCTGCGCACTGCCCAGCGCGAGCTATTGCGAGTGCCGCACGCGGAAGTCGAAGAGCGCGTGCCGAGCAAGACTTCGATCATGCCGCAAGGCTTCGACGAACTGTTGTCCGACGAGGAACTGGACGATCTGGTGGCGTTTCTATTGAGCTTGAAGTGACTCAGCCGGACGCCGTCGTCGCAAACCGCAGTTGCGCGTCCTCGGGTTCCAGAATGGGCTGCTGGTAGAACTGCAACAACATCGCTACCAGCTTGCGGCGATCTACCGGTTTGGTGAGATACTCGCTGCAGCCCGCCGCGAGGCACTTGCCGCGATCGTCCGCCATGGCGTGCGCCGTCAGCGCAATAATCGCGCCGGTGTAGCCCTCGGCGCGGAGTTGCTTCGTCGCCTCGTAACCGTCCAGGATCGGCATCTGCATGTCCATCAGCACGATGTCGATGCGACGCCCTTCGCGCTGCTCGATGCGCATCGCTTCCAGGGCCGTTTGGCCGTTCTCCACAACTTCCACGCTGGCCGCGGCGCGGCGCAGCAGGTGGCTGATCAGTCGTTGATTGTCCACGCCGTCTTCGGCCAACAGCACTCTGCACCCTGCTAGCGGCGCGACGGCCGTCGAGCGCCGCGGTGCGCTCGCGCCCTCTTGATCCTCCAACAAAGTCGGCGCCACGAGCGGCGTATCGGCAGATACGCCGTGCGACACCGTTAACCGGAAGCGCGAACCGTGATCGACGACGGATTCGACGACTTCGACGTCGCCGTCCAGCAATTCGGCGAGCCGCTTGCTGATCGCCAGTCCAAGCCCGGTGCCTCCATACTTGCGCGTCGTCGAGGCGTCCCCCTGCGTAAACGGGCAGAACAGTTGTTCGATTTGATCCTGCGGAATGCCCGGACCGGTATCGATCACGTCAAATTCCAGACGCGGCTTGGGCTCTGCCCGGAATCGCGTGACGAGTTCCACCGATCCTGCGGACGTGAATTTGACGGCGTTGCCCACCAGGTTCACCAGAATCTGCCGCAGCCGCGTGGGGTCGGATTGAATGTGCCGCGGCAACAGCCCCTCGAACGACGCTGCGAGCGCAATCCCCTTCGCCGCGGCGCGAGGGCGCATCATCAACAGCAGGTCGTCGACAAGCTGTTGCGGCGAGCAATTGATCGACTCGACTTTCATCATCCCGACTTCGATCTTGGAGAGATCGAGAATCTCGTTGATGATGCTCAGCAGATGCTCGCCATTGCGACGAATCGTACGCAGCGCGTCGGAGCGGCGAGTTTCGTCCTGCGCCAGGTCGAGGTCGTCCAATAGCAGGTCGGAGTAGCCCAGGATCGCCGTCATCGGGGTGCGAATCTCGTGACTCATGTTCGCGAGGAATTCGCTCTTCGTGCGGTTGGCCCGTTCGGCCTTTTCGAGAGCTGTCTGGAGCGATCCCTCGATGCGTTTGAGCGCCGTGACGTCCTCGTTGAACATCAAGATGCCACCGACGCGGTCTTCCGCGTCGTACCAGGGACGCACTTCCCACCGTAAGTGTTGATCCTCGTCCCAGCCCGCTGGTCGCCACACGTCGCTGTCGCAGCGCTCAACCTGACCGGCCAACGCGCGCGCGTGAATAGCCCGCCAGCGTTCCGGAATATTGGGAAATACGTCGTAGTGACTGCGACCGACGACGACTTCTTCGTCGAGGTGGTAGTCCGCCAGCCAGCGCCGACTGACGGCGATGTAAT
>JAWXBP010000197.1 GCA_034440135.1 Planctomycetia bacterium | reverse complement strand
TCCTTACTTCACTCGCTCGCTTGTCTGTTCGTATTGGCGTTGACGCAGGCCGCCGCCCAGGCCGGACCGCTCGACGGTTACGCCGACGAGCCCACCTGGAAGACCCAGCTCGCAGAGATCGACGCCTCGGAGCTCGCGACGGTCACGTCGCTGGGCGTCACGGCCGCCGGGCGCGACGTCACGCTGATCACGATCGCTCAAGGCGAACCGGGCAAGAAACCAGCAATCCTGATCGTCGGCAATGTCGTCGCACCGCATCTGGTCGGCAGCGAATTGGCCACGCGCATCGCGCGCAGTCTGATTGCTCCCGGCGCCGATCAGCAAGCGGCGACAACCGCGCTGCTGGAGCATTACGCCATCTACATCGTCCCACGTCCGAGCCCCGACGCGAGCGCTTCGTGTTTTACCACGCCCTACTTCGAACGCGCCGCGAACACGCGACCATCCGACGACGACCGCGACGGCGATACGGATGAAGATGGCCCCGAGGACCTCAACGGCGACGGGCTGATCACCATGCTGCGCGTCGAGGACGTCGCAGGCGATCAGATCGTGCATCCCAATGATGCCCGTCTGCTCATTCCGGCCGATCGCACGAAACACGAACGCGGCGTCTATCGCCTTTACACCGAAGGCTACGACAACGATCACGATGAAGCCTTCAACGAAGACGGTCCAGGCGGCGTCGAGTTTCATCGCAACTTTCCCTTCAAATACCGCTTCTTTCAGCCCGGCGTCGGCCCGCAGCCGGTTTCGGAGCCGGAAACCCGCGCGGTGGCCGATTTCTGTTTCGCCCATCCGAACATCGCGCTCGTCCTGAGCTTCAGCCCTGAGGACAACCTGTTTCATCCTTGGGAAGCGGATAGCGGCGCCGCTCAGGCGCGCATCAAGACCGGCCTGCTCCCCGACGACGCGCCGTCCACCAAATTGCTCGCCGAACGCTTCCAAAAGGCGCACGGCGGGGCCGACGCGCCGGAATCCGCGACGTACGACGGCTCGTTCGTCCGCTGGGCTTATTTTCATTACGGCCGCTGGAGCCTGGCCTCGCGCGCCTGGTGGCCACCGAAAACCGAGATCACGCCTCCCCCGACAACCGGCGAGGGAGAGCCGCCCAAGCCGCCGGCTGATGACCCGCGCGCCGCAGATCAACTCAACGCCCTGCGCTGGCTCGACAAACAAGGCATCACTGGCTTCGTTCCATGGACAGCGATCGAGCATCCCGATTTTCCCGGCCAAAAAGTGGAGATCGGCGGATTCCATCCGTTCGTCACGTTGAATCCGCCCGCGGCGGAGTTAGACCCGCTCGCGCAAAAACATTTCGCCTTCCTGACATCGCTGCCGGAAGTGATGCCGCGTCTCACGATTCGCGACGAGCGCGCGGAATCGGTCGGGGCCGGGGTATTTCGCGTTACCGCTTTGATCGTCAACGAAGGCCAGCTACCCACTCTGCCGGAAATGGGCCGCCTCGCCGAGTATCCCTATCCACTGCAAGTCACACTCACCCTGCCGGATGGTTGCACGCTCATCACCGGCAACCTGCGCCAGCAGATCGCGCCGCT
This sequence comes from Planctomycetia bacterium, assembly GCA_034440135.1. Taxonomy (NCBI): domain Bacteria; kingdom Pseudomonadati; phylum Planctomycetota; class Planctomycetia; species Planctomycetia bacterium. Next base: position 14,940 of record JAWXBP010000197.1, on the reverse strand, counting down.
CGCCGCGAGCGGCGGCGCGAGAGAACTTGAATGGCTGCTCTTGCGTGGCGAGTCCAATACAAACACGCCACGCCTGCATGCCGCGGCGCCCGCCGTCGGCGAAGCGACCGTGGAGATCGAACTCAAGTGAAACGCCCCACTCGGATCGTGAGCATGTCGAAATCCTTCCTTCGCTATCTCATCGCGCTGTCTTGCCTTGTGGCGGCGAACGCATCCGCCGCAGAGCGCGTGCCCTATAAGGCGATGGGCGCGCCGGTGCAGCCCAAAGTCGCCGCGCAGTGGAACCAGTATCACGACGGCGAAGCGACCGCTGCGCTCTTGAAAGCCCTCGTCGACGGCCATCCGGAACGCGCTAAGCTCGAAACGCTCGGCAAGTCCTACGAAGGCCGCGAGCTGCAAGTGATCACCATCACCAACTTCGCCAAGGGGGACGTGCAGCGCAAGCCAGGCATGTGGATTGATGGCTGCATCCACGCCAACGAAGTGCAGGCCACGGAAGTGTGCCTCTACACGGCCTGGTTCCTGTTGGAAATGTACGGCCGCAATGAACTGGTCACCCGGCTGGTCGACGATCGCGTGTTCTACATCCTGCCGATCCTTAGTCCCGATTCGCGCGACGCGCACTTCTACGAACCGAACAACACACATTCTCCCCGCAGCGGCCAGCGCCCGGTCGATGACGACCGCGACGGCCTCATCGATGAAGACGGCCCCGACGACCTGGACGGCGACGGCAGCATCACGCGCATGCGGATCCGCGATGCGCTCGGGCGCTGGAAAGAAAGCGACGACAACCCCGGCGTGATGGTCGAAGTGAAACCCGGGGAGCGCGGAGCATTCACGATGCTCGGCACGGAAGGCTTCGACAACGACGGCGACGGTCGCGTCAACGAAGACGGCGACGGATCTTACGATCCCAACCGCAATTGGGCCTGGAACTGGCAGCCTGAGTACGTGCAAGGGGGCGCGCATCAGTATCCGTTCTCGATTCTGGAAGACCGGTTCGCCGCCGACTTCATCACGGCCCACGCGAATATCGCCGGCGCGCAGTCCTACCACAACTTCGGCGGCATGATCCTCCGTGGGCCCGGCGCGAAGGACGATGGATTCAATGGCCGCGACTTGGAAGTAATGATGGCCATCGCCAAAGAAGGCGAAAAAATGCTCCCCGGCTATCGCTCGATGAACATCGCCGAAGAGCTGTACGAAGTCTACGGCGGCGAAGTCGATTGGCTTTACGCCACGCAGGGAATTTTCCCGTTCACGAACGAGCTGTTCTCCGACGAAAACTATTTTCGCAAACCGCTGGACGCCGAGCACAATCTCGACGAGTTCAACAAGCTGCTCTTGTTCGGTGAAGGCGTTGCGGCGTGGCGCGAGGTCGAACACCCGTTGTATGGCAAGGTCGAAGTCGGCGGCGTGAAAAAGAATTGGCGCCGGCAGCCGCCGTCGTTTCTGCTGGAAGAAGAGTGTCACCGCAACATGGCGTTCACCTTCTATCACGCCGATCAACTGCCGCAAATCGCCTTCGATCAAATCGAGATCCAACCGCTGCGCGGCGGCCTGCAACAAATCACCGTCCACGTCCGCAACGAGCGCGCCATTCCCACCCGCGCCGGCTTCGCCGCCGAACGCAAAGTGACGCGGCCAGATTTGCTGAAGATCACCGGCGGCCAACTGCGCGTCATCGCCGGTCTCACATCTGACGATCGTTTCTTCGAGCAGCCGAAGGAACAACCGCGCCGGCCAGCGGCGATCCGCATCGAGTCGATCCCCGGCCACGGCGTAATCCACGCCCGCTGGATCGTCGCGGGTACGGGACCGTTCACGATCGAATACGACAGCGTGAAAGCGGGCGCCGTCTCCATTGAAAAAACATTGCCGTAAAGCGCATCTGTCGTCTGTAGCCGAGGTCTGTGACCTCGGCGTTCTCTCCAGAAACGTCGGACCATTGCCAAACACGTCCACTCCACCGGCCTCACAGAGGCCGGCTACCGAGGTCGGCAGTGCGATTACCAGGCCGCGCGATAGATTTCCAGAATCTCGTCGCGCGACGGCATCCGCGGATTCACCCTCAGAATGCGCTTTACCGCGAACGCCTTGTCGGCGAAATCCGGCAACTGCTCTTCGGTCACGCCCAACTCGCGTAAACGGCGCGGAATGCCGATTCGCTCGCGCGTTTGCTCCACGGCGGTGACCGCTTCCTCGGCGGCCACTTCAATTTCGATGCCCTGCACTTGGCGGCCAAGCAACTTCGCCACGCGCGCGAACGCAGCCTTCCGTGCCGGCAAGTTGAACCGCATCACGTAAGGCAGCAACAAACCGTTTCCCTGGCCGTGCGAGCAATGCACCGCGCCGCCGATCGGATACTCCATCGCGTGGACCAGCGCGACGCCGACGTTCGAAAACGCCAGGCCGCCCAGCGTCGCCGCGAGTGCCATGCCGGTCCGCGCCGTCAAGTTGTCCGGCTCTTCCACCGCCCGCACCAGGTGTTCGCCCGCCAGTGCGATCGCTTTCTCCGCAATGCAATCGCCTAACGGATGTTTCCCTTGATAGACGGTGCGCTCGCCCGGCGGCAAGGGAAAGAATTCGTTGTCCACCGCGGTGTATGCCTCAATCGCATGCGTCAGCGCGTCGATGCCGGCGTCGGCCGTCACGCGTCTCGGACAACCCATCGTCAACAACGGGTCGACGATCGCCAGCCGCGGCCGCAAATAGTTACTCAAGATGCCGACTTTGAGGTGCGCTTCCTCGTCGGTCAATACGCACGACGCCGAGACCTCGCTGCCAGTGCCGGCCGTCGTCGGCACACAGATGATCGCCGCCACGGGGCCGCAAATGCGATCGTCGCCGACGTAGTCGCGCGGTGCTCCGCCATGCGCCAGGACGACGGCCGTGATCTTCGCCAGGTCCATGTTGCTGCCGCCGCCGAGGCCCAGCAAGGCGTCCGGGCGAAATCGTCGAGCGGCCGATACGCAGCGGTCCACCACGGCAAAATTCGGCTCTGGTTCGCCGCCGTCAAAGACTTCCACGGCCAATCCCGCGGCTTCGAGGGGCAACCTCGCCTGTTCCAAGATGCCTGCGGCCGCCAACGGCGGATCGGTCACGATCAGCACGCGCCGCAGGCCTGCCCTGGCGGCGCGGTCCCCCAATTGGTTCGCGGAGCCGGGTCCGAAGACGATTTCTCCGGCGGAATGAAAGGTCCAGGTCGACCTCATGGCGCGGTCCTCTCCAGCAGGCAAATCAACACAAAAGCCTTCGCGCCGCCCCTCAGCATGCATTGAACCCGATGCTTGGCCGAAAAACAATCAGCGATATCTGGTCCATCCCGGCGCGGCTCTTCCATTCGGCTTGGCTGAATGCGCACGAATGGCGTAAAATGAGGCGGTCACGCGATTTGCTTCCTCATCGCGCGCCGATGATGCTCGCCGGGGGCCGCCCAAGGACCGCATGTCATACCGCTCGCTCAAACGCATCGTCGGCGAAACCAGCCTGGAGCGGAAATGCCGCTTCTTGTTCGGTGCGTGCCTGTTTTTGCTAATTTCCGGCAGCTTTCTGGCCTATTCGCGGCAGACCGAGTTGCTCGTCGAACGGCAGAATCGCAGCACGGGCAAGTTCCTCGCCAAATCCTTCGTCACAAATCGGCATTGGTCGGTTTATCAGCAAAAAGACGAGAGTGCGCCAGGTGGGGATGATTTCGGCCTTTCGGTCAAGGCGTTGCAAGACGAGATGCGCGGCAACGACTATGTCGCCACATTTCTGCGTCACAACATCACCGAGAACGAATTCACCAGCAAACCCGTCGACGACAAAGAATGGGACGTCTTGACTGACAAGTTTCCGATCCATCGACCAGACTTTGTTGCGACCGACGAGTTGGGCGAGCCGGAAGCTTTTTCCGCGGTTTCGCCGGACGGCTCCAAGTATCAATACTTTCAGCCCGTTCGAGCATCGTCGGAACGGTGCGTCATTTGCCACACCTTGGTGAGGCCGCCCTACTGGACGGAGCAGATGACCGAAGCCGAGGCCTCCGTAGCCGGTGCGAAACTGCAAATCGGCGACGCGCTCGGATTGGTGAAGCTGGAATTCCCGCGCGCCCAGGCGGAACGCGATCTGCAGCGCAATCGCGCCACGTTGGCGTCGCTCGCCGTGGTCACCGTGTTTCTGGCGATGATTGCCTCTTGGGCGATCGTGAAATATGTGATCGTGAAACCGCTCAATCACTTGCGCGACGTCAGCGACGCGATCAGCCGCGGCAACATGGAGATGCGCGCCGATATTCAAACCGCCGACGAATTTGAAGAGCTGGGCATCGCGTTCAATCGCATGTTGCGCCACCTCATGGCGGTGCAGCAGGAACTGCGCGAAGTGAACGCCGATCTCGACGGCAAGGTCGATCAACTCGCCCAGGCGAATATGCGGCTGTTCGAGGCCAACCGCTTGAAGGGGGACTTCCTGGCCACGATGAGCCACGAGCTGCGCACGCCGCTCAACAGCATCATCGGGTTCAGTGACGTGCTGGCGTCCATTCGCACGCTGGACGAAAAGCAGCGCCGCTACGTGCTGAACATCCAAAAATCCGGCAAGGTGCTGCTGGAGATGATCAACGAGGTGCTCGATCTGGCCAAGATCGAGAGCGGCAAGATGAACGTCCGCCCGGCGAGTTTCCGCATCGAGCACGTGCTGCACGCGCAATGCGACATGGCCCGGCCGCTCACCGAAAAGAAGAACATCGATCTCGACCTGCACATCCAGCCGGAGCTGCCGGAACTGTATCAAGATCAGGCGAAGATCCAGCAGATCTTCAACAACCTGCTGTCGAACGCCATTAAGTTCACGCCGGAGGGAGGGCGCATCACGGCTTCCGCCGCGCAGGAAGGGAACGAACTGGTCATGATGGTAGCCGATACCGGCGTCGGCATCGCGCCGGAGGATCAGGCGACGGTCTTCGAAAAGTTCCGCCAAGGCAGTTCCGCGTCCCCCACCGGCGACGCCATGACCCGCGAACATTCCGGCACCGGGCTGGGGCTCTCAATCGTCAAGGAGCTTTGCCGACTTCTGGGCGGTGAAGTCGAACTCGAAAGCGAGCTCGGCAAGGGCAGCACGTTCACGGTCCGCGTTCCTTACCAACTCAACGATGTCTCCAACCTCCAAGGCACGCTCATCGAAGCCGCCAACGACCTTGCCCGCGCGACGACGCGCCTCGAACAAGAACACCCCGCCGCCACGCTCGCCGCCGGCGCTAACCTATGAGAAGCCACCAGGGTTTGCGGATGTGAACCACGAAAGACACGAAAGTCACGAACGGATTTCGCCATCGCGAACTTTTCCAATCTGTTCGTGTATTTCGTGCCTTTCGTGGTTCCAAAAGCTAACTACGACTATAGCCGAGGTCGGTGACTCGGCCGCGCCGTCCACAACCCACGTTTTGTATTCATTCCACGTCCACTCCATCGGCCTCACAAGGGCCGGCCACAGAAATCAATACACCCATTTATGCCCGACCTCCCCCAAGTGCAACTCTTCGCCGACGGCGCGTGCAGCGGCAATCCCGGCCCTGGCGGCTGGGCCTTCGTCCTTCGTCATCCGGCCTCCGGCAAAGAAATCGAGCGCTCCGGCGGCGTCCTCGAAACGACCAACAATCGCATGGAGCTCACCGCCGTGATCGAAGGGCTCGGGGCGCTCAACCAACCCTCCGACGTGGAACTGATCGTCGACAGCCAGTATGTCGGCAAGGGACTCAGCGAGTGGCTCGCCAAGTGGAAGGCCAACGGCTGGCGACGCCGCGAAGGGTCGAAGTGGGCCGAAGTCAAGAACGAAGAGCTCTGGCGCAAACTCGACGAACTCCGCGCCAAACACAACATCCGCTTCACCCACGTTCGCGGCCACAGCGGACATGCGGAAAACGAGCGCTGCGACGAGCTCGCGGTCGCGGCATACCAGAAGTTTCTGCGGCCGAGAAATGTTTGAGGGGAGTTTGAAGTTTTCAGTGTTCAGGTTCCGTGAAGCTACTCCACCTACTGACTACTTCACCTGCTCCACCTACTTTCTTCCTCAACTCACTCCGCAGTCGGTTTCGACCGTGTCCGCTTGTTCCGCCACGGATGGATGACGCCCGGGCAGGTCTTCGGCGTACCACCGATCCAGCACTTGCTGCCATTCGCCGGGTTGACGGACGCTGATGAACGCTTCGCGTAGGGCCAACGGTTCCGGGTGCAGTTGCGAGTATTTGATGCCGAATTTGCGCATCTGCCGACAGCACGGCTCCAGCCCGTAGATTTGCTCCGCGAGCCGGTAGTGTTCTTCAATTACGGCGCGTTGCTCGAACAAGCTGGGCGGCGCTGGCAGCGGCTCTCCCGCCGCGAGCGCTTGCGCTTGCCGGAAAATCCATGGGTTGCCGATCGCCCCGCGCGCCGCGGTCACGCCATCGACGCCCGTCTCGCGCAGCATGTTCAGGCAATCGGCGGCGGTGAACAGATCGCCGCTCCCCAGGATGATGCGATCGCCGGCGTGCCGCTTCACTTCGCTCAGGAATGACCAGCGGCTCGGCCCGACGTAGCGCTGCTCCACCGTGCGGCCATGCACGGTGGCCGCCGCGATGCCGCGCGCGAACGCCCCGTCGAAGATCTCGAAGAACTTGTCCCTGCTTTCGGCCGTATCATCTATGCCGCGCCGCATTTTCACCGTGACGGGAATCTCTGATGGCACCGCCTCGCGCACCCGGGAAACGATCTCCAATGCCACGTCGGGCCGACTCAAGTGATAGCCGCCGCGGCACCGTCCGAGCACCTTCTTCACGGGGCAACCGAAATTGATGTCGATCACACGGAAGCCCACCAACGCCAACTCGCGCGCGGCGCGGCCGAACTCCACCGGGTCGCTCCCCATGAGTTGTCCGCCGACCGGCTGCTCGTCCGCCGTGACGCGGAGCCGTTTCAACCGCGTCTTTTTTCCGGCCTGGATCACGATCCGGTCCAACACCACTTCGCACAACGTGTAGGGCGCCCCCAACCGCCGCGCGATCATCCGCATCGCCCAGTCGCTGTACCCGCTGAGCGCAGCCTGTACGACCGGAAAGCCAATCGCGACCGGACCAATCTGCAAAGGTTTGAATGGAAGCATTCAATTACTATCGCCGATCCCCGCCCCAAGCAGAAGCCGCCCCGCCGATTGGCACGCAGAGTGCATCGGCTGAGTAAGACCGAGGATGCCGCCAAAAGCGGCGCTGCCGAAAACCTCCGACGTTCGATGTACCAACCGGCAGGATTGACGTAAAATTCGCTAGCCGGCCAGTTTGTGGCCGCCCCAACCAGACCGACTCCCGCGGCCGCCGCCCGCCGCTTTGACGCTTACTTCTATGCAGGACCGCCTTTCACGTTCGCCGGGGCTGCGACCTCCCTGGGAATTGCTGCGCGAATTGCTGCCACTGCGGTCGTCGATCGCCGTCCGCCGTTTCGCCGGGCACGCCGTCCACGCCACGCAGTTGGAACGCCCGCTGCGGATCGTGCATGTCACCGACCTGCACGTCGGCCGCGTGACGCCCATGCGGGTCCAATTCGAGGCCGCGGCGCTCGCCAACGCCGCCAAGCCAGACTTAATCGCATTGACCGGCGATTTCGTCTGCCACGGGCAAAGATATCTCGACGAGCTGCGCGACGTCCTCGTGCGTTTCGAGGGTCCGGTCTACGCCACGCTCGGCAACCACGACCATTGGTCCGGCTCGCGGGAAATCCGCCAGGTGCTGCGCAAGGCGAACATAGAAGTGCTGGACAACGCTCACACCGTCGTGGAAATCGCCGGGCAGAAAGTACAGATCGTAGGCGTCGACGACGCTTACACCGGCCACGCCGACGTCAAGAAAGCGGTTCGCGGGCTGCATCACGACCTGCCCGCGATCGCCCTCTCCCACATCGCCGAAGAGGCGGAATCGCTCTGGGAGCACGGCGTGCCGCTCGTGCTTTCGGGACACACGCACGCCGGCCAGGTCACCGTCGCGGGATTAAATGAAATGATCTTCGGCCGCATGATCGGCCATCGCTACGTCCATGGCCTCTATGGCACACGTCAAACCGGCCCCCCGTCGGGCGCGGTCTACGTTGGCGCCGGCATCGGCGCGGCGGTGATGCCGCTCCGCGTCGGCCAGCGCGCGAAGCGTGAAGTCACGATCTTCGAACTCGGCCTGCCGCCCGGCAGTATCGACGAAGAACACGGGGAACAACTCGGCCACGCCGGCCGCCCGCCGACGGCTCGCAAACAAGCGCAACGCGCGGCGAAAGTTGTCCGCAATCAGGAAAAGCGCGAACGCGCGGCGAATCGTACGCGGCGGAAGTGAGCTGAAGGTCGAACCTCACCCGCTTGGCTTGCTCACCGGCTGCAACCGCTCCCCGAGCACCTTGAACACCGCCAGCGGCTGCAAACGGTTTTTCACGTCGATCATGCCGATCTCTTCCATCACGAAGCGAGCTTCCACCTTGCTCTTGGTGACTTCGTCGATGCAGATCTCGTTCGGCCGCGCGAAGGTTTGAATCCGCGACGCTACGTTCACCGCGTCGCCGATGGCAGTGTATTCCGCGCGGCGCTTCGAGCCGATCATGCCCACGACGACCGTCCCAGTATTGATGCCAAATCTTGCGCGCAACTCAGTCTTGCTCGCGCCGGGCGGCGTGATCGTCGGCAAAGTGCGGCGCATTTCGAGCGCGGCTTGCACGGCCGCCGTGGCGTCGTCCTCGCCGGTGACCGGCGCGCCGAAGAGGGCCATAATCGCGTCGCCGATGTATTTGTCGATCGTGCCGCCGTACTTGAATACGATGTCGGTCATCGCCGTCAGGTACTGTTGCACAAAGGCCGCCACATCGGTCGGCGGGAGTCCCTCGCTGAGCTTGGTGAACGAAACGATATCCGTGAACAGAATTGTCACCTGCTGCTCGCGCGGCGCCAGGGCGTCGTCCGTCGCTCCGGTCTGGGAAATCCGCGCCACGACGCGGTGATCGAGAAATTGCGCAAGAAACTTCCGCACCCGCTGCTCTTCCTCGACCCGTTCCGTCAACCGTCCGCGCTGGATTCCGATCGACGCCTGATGCGCGACCACGAGCAGCAATTCCAGGTCCGCCGCGCCGAATACATGATCCGGCCGCGTGGATTCCAACAGCAGCGCGCCGATGATTTCTTCGCCGGTCCAGAGCGGTACGCACATCGCCGAAGTGACGCCCATCTGATCCAGCGTCGCATAGGCTCCCGCGGAACTGGTATCAGGCGAGATCAAGAGTCCGCACCGTTCGTCCAGCAACCGCTTGAGCACGGTGCGACTGATCCGCACCGATTCCCCCGGCTGCAGACCATGTGCAACAATTGGCACCGGCTTGCCTTCGGCGTTGAGCAGGCACAACACGCCGCGGTCGGCACGCGTCTGCTCCAGCACGATCTGCAGGATCTCTTCGTTGAGCCGTTGCCCGTCGACGGCGTGGACCAGCTTTTCGCTCACGCGCTGCAACGTCAGAAGCTTAGCCTCCGCCAGCGCCAGTGGGTCGAGCGATTCCGATTTCGCTCCCGCCGCGGCGGGCCGGCGATGGTCTTTGAGCGATTGCACGATCCGCGTCAGGTCGAGCGATTGCGCCGCTTCCTCATCGACGCGCCGCGTATGCACCACCGAACTGCCCAGGGCGTCGGCGATCTCTTCCTCGTCGATCAGCAGGCTGAACTCGGGATCGGCGCAAAACGTCAACTCCGACGCGCCAATCTGGATCAGATCGCGGTCCGCCAGCCGGTGCGACTCCACCTGGTAGCCGTTGACGAAGGTATGGTTCCGGCTCCCGCGGTCTTCAACATACCAGCCGTCCTCCGCGCGCCGCAGTTGCGCGTGCTTGCTCGACGAGGCGAGGTCCGCCAGCACGATGTCGTTCGTTTCGGCCCGGCCGATTGTGATCAACGCGCCTTGCAAATTGCGTTCGATCGACTTCCCGTTCGAAACGAAGCAAAGACGGGCCACGGAAGGGAGTCTCGGGGAAGTAGGTGGAGTAGAGAGTAGGTGAAGTAGTTGGTAGGTGAAGTAGTGATCAGGAGAAGCTCAGCGCATCCGCCCTACTTCACCTACTAACTACTCCACCTACTTCCTCCCTACCGATTAAACAAGAACGCGGGGCTGTTCAGCAAGGCCCAGGCGAGGTCTTGGGCGCCGCGCAGCCGGGCTTCGGCGGCGTCGCGCCCGATGGTTTGCAGCGCTTTTTCATGTACGCGCAGTTGCTCGTCGAGCGGGCGATAGTACGCGGCCAATTCGGTGCGCTGGGCATCGGTGCGGTCCGCGCTGGGTGTCGCGAGAATCGCCGCGATGGAGCCCGGCAACCCCTCGATGCGTACCGGCCGCGCGGCCGTGGTGCCGAGTAGCCGGAAGCGGCCGATGGTGTGTTGCGCGCCGTATTCTTGAACCAGCTCGAACGTCAGAGCCGCTTCGTTGGCGTGTTGCACGTCGGCCCCTAACTCGAAGACCGCCGTGTGCTGCTGCCCGAAGGACGGCATTACCGCCCAGCCGGTGGCTGGGTTGCCGTCGATCGCGCCGCCAACGTGCCAGCCATCTTGCGAGAAATCGGCCTGAGCCACGGTGAACGAGAGCCCTGTCGCATCGCCTTCACCCGCCGCGGCCGACGCGCGGAATTCGCTCAACACGAAGTTGCCGTTCACCGCGCGGCCTGGCCCTCGCGCCGACAAAGAGTCATCCGGCAACACTTCCAAGCGAATCGCGGTCAAGCTTTCGAGCGGCGTCCTGGCTTTGATCGTGACCTGCTCCTTGTCCGGATTGCCGCCGCTCGCCAGCCACGAGCCGTCTTCCAACAACGTGAACTGCGTCCCGGCGGCCGACTGCACGCTCTCGACATTGAGGGGCGTCCAAGTTTGCGCGGCCTGTTGCGCTTCCCAGGCGGCCTGATTGGCTGGCAGTACGTCGCGTTCGTAAGTTGCCAAGGCTTCCGTCAGTTGTTCGCGATCGACCTGCGCGCCATGCATGGCCTCGACGCCGATCGCGACTTCCGCCGCGTTCGGTACGCGATTCAGAATGGCCACGAACAATTCCTCGACGACCTTGGCGTCGTCCGCATGTTCGCGCACGACCGCTTCGATGCGATTGCTCGGCGCGCCGATCGCCTCCGCGAAGGTCGGCCCGTTCACCAGGTTCAACATCTGCCCCAGCATGACACCGGAAGAGCGTTCGCATTCGCAAGCGCTCTCACGCGGCGGGCGGCCGAACAACTCCAAGAACCCATCCGGCACCTTGGCGCCGGAGTCCGGAAGCTGCGAGGCCAACGAACCGTCCGGCAGGCCAGGCAGCGCGGGCCGGTGACCGGTGACTTGTTGCAGGGCGTCGTACAGCGTTTCCGCCGGCAACCGCCGCGGCACCGCATGGGCGTAGTTCGTCTGATCGTCTTCGTTCCAGCGATTCGTGACGATCGACAATTGATAGGTCCGTGATTTGCAGATCGTCCGCATCATCTCCCGCACGTTGAAGTTCGATGCCACGAAGTCGTTCGTGAGGCGTTCCAGCAACTCGGGGTTCGACGGCGGATTCCCGGCGCGGATGTCATCCACAGGCTCGATGATGCCGACGCCCAGCAGATAGCTCCAAATGCGATTCACATAGCTCTTCGCGAAGTATTGATTGTCCTTCGACGTCAACCAGCGAGCCAACTGCACGCGCCGCGAAGCGCTTTCCGCTTCCGAGCCGGGCGTGGGATACGGGAAACTCGGCTCGGCGATCTTGCCGGTGCGGTCGTGCGTCACTTCGCCGGAATCCTGGTCGTAAACGATCTCGACGAGCGCCTTGCCGAACTCCACGTCGGTGCCGCCGATGCGTTGCTCCGCGTAGTCCGGATGATCCTTGCGCGTGACCTGGGCGAAGTACGCGGCCAGATGGTAGTACTGGTCCTGCGTCCAGCGCTCGAACGGATGGTCGTGGCACTTGTTGCAATTGAACCGCACGGCGAGGAACAACTGGGTCGTGTTCTCCATTGTGTCGGCTGGCGTGCGCAGCACCTTGTAATATGCGGCCGGCGGGTTCTCCAACGTCGAGCCATCCGCCGTCAACACCGCGTAGGCGAATTGATCGTACGGCATGTTTGTCGCGACCGCCTGGCGAATCCAGTTTCGCAACGCCGTGGCGCCTTGCTCGCCGAGAAACTTACGGTTCACTTGCAGCATGTCGGCCCATTTGTTCGTCCAATGCTCGACAAACTCCGGGCTGCCAATGAGTTGATCGATCAATTCATCGCGCTTCTCGCGCGACGGGCGCTCATCCGCTACGAACGCCCGAACTTGCTCCGGCGTCGGCGGTACGCCGCAGAGATCAAGCCGTACGCGGCGCAGGAATTCCGCGTCGGTGCAGAGCTCGCTTGGCAAAATCTTCAACCGCTGCAACTTGGCGTCGACTAATTCGTCGAGATGATTCTGCACCACCGGCTGCTGCCACTCGAAGCCGCTCCGGTCTCCCATCACCACCACGGTGGTCGCCGCGTACGAGCCTTCGAAGCGGGCGAGTACGGCTGCTTCGCCCCGGCGCACGCCGGTCGCGAGGCCAGCGCGATCCACCGTCAGCACTTCGGTCAGGCTGCTTTCCAAAAACGCTTCGGCCGAAACGTCGCGCACCTGGCCGTTCGTGTACGTGGCCAGCACCTTCATCTGTTGCTTCATGCCAGGCAGCGGCAGCGTCGGATTCTGCGGAATGATCTCGATGCCGCTCACGCGCGGCGCATCGAGGTCGAGCTTCACGCCTTGCGCGATCCACATCCGCAGTAACTCGTAGTACGGCTGCCCCGGATGCATCAACACGCCGCCGACGTGCGGTGCAACGCCGGAGGGTTTCAACAGCATCAAACTATGATCCGGCGCGGCGCGATTGAATCGCCGTCCTTCCAGGTCGTCCGTCAGCGCGCGGTGATCGTAGATCGGGTCGTATCCGCGCAACGAGAGCTTAAATCCGTTCTTGCCGTCCTTCGCCCCGTGGCACGTGCCGGCGTTGCAACCCAACTTGCCAAGCGCCGGATTCACATCCCGCACAAAGCTCACGTCGAACTTGGCGTCAAAGCCCGTTGCTTTCACTGGCACGGCGACCTCTTTGCCGGCCAGCTTGAACCGCAACTCGCCCGCGCCGTCCAGCTTGGGCCGCACCAGGCCCGTCGGCGAAACTTCCACGAACTCGCTCGGGGCCTGCACTTCGACCATGCGCGTAACATCCAACTCCTCGCCGGTCGATAACTTGCCGGTCACCAGCAGTTGGGAGTAGTCGAAACGATCGTCAAAGACGATCTCCGCGGGATTCACGGTCAGCTCGACCAATTCCATGCCCGGCGCAAGTTGCTCGGCCGTAGCGGCGTCATCCGCCGACGCGAATCGCGGAACGCCCAGCAGCAACATGGCGAGCACGAAGTGGAACAGCATCCGAGTATCGTTCATGGCAACCTCGTGTATTGACCAGAATCCGCAAAGCCCCGAAGGGGGCGGCAGGTAATAGCCAGGGGTGCGAACCCCTGGACTGAAGCAAGGTGAGTTACCATAGACCCAACGGGGCGACACAAAGAATACTTGCAAAGTGTCGCCCCGTCGGGGCTCATAACGCCTTGGCCGCAACACACACCAGGGGTTCGCACCCCTGGCTATTACCTGCCGCCCCGTAGGGGCTCAACTTTTCGCATTCGATTCGGAGCGTGTATGTTCGCCCCATCCACCACTTCGCACTATTTGCCCTTCAGCGCCACCGCACCGTCGTCCACCAGCGGAACCGGCAAAAACTCCCGCTTCACCTCGCCGGTCGCCGCATCGAAAATTCGCAGCTTGCCGTCAAACCCGGCCGCCGCGCCGATCGCAGCATCCGGCGTCAAATCCACCGCGAACACCGGCCCAGGTTCCGCTTTCAATTTGGAAATCAAATGGCTGTCGTTGGCGTCGTACACCCGCACTTCGCCGGTCCCGTCAAGGCTGCTGCCGGCGATGATCTTGTTGCCATCCGTGCTGTACGCGACGGAATACACGCGGCCCGGCATCGCCTCGAATTCGCGAAGTTTATTGAAGTCGTCGCCGATTTGCCGGTTCTGGGTGCGAAACATTTGATAGATCTTCGGCATGCCGTCGGCGCCGCCAATCAACAACTCATCCTTCGTCGGATGGCGATCCACGCTCGCCAGGCCACCTTTCAGCGCGCCCGGCGTAATGCTGGTGATGTTGTCTTCGAAGCGCTGCGTGGCTAACTCCGTGAGCTTCATGCTTTGGTCGCGGCTCACCGAAACGACGTGCGTGCCCGCGGCGGAGAACACCGTGTCCAGCACCCAATCGCTGTGCGCTCCCTGATAGAGCACCGCCGCGCCGGTCGTGGCGTCGATCGCCCGCAATGTGTTGTCGCCGCAGCCGAAGGCCAGCTTCGTGCCGTCCGGCGACCAGCTTGCGCCATAGAGCGTGTCATAAGTTACGGACTGCGAAAACAGGAGCTTGCGCTCCGCGACGTCCCAAATCTGCACTTCGCCAAAACGCGACGGCGAACCGCCCGTCACAGCGAGCTTTGTTCCGTCCGGAGAAAATGCGAGCGACTCGACACGCTCGGAAAGCCCCACCAACCGCGCGACCAATTCCGAGCCGTCCGCCTTCCACAACAACACTTCGTGATAGCCCGATACGGCCAGCAGCGCACCGTCCGGCGAGAACTCCAGCGCGGTGATCACCGGCGCTTGTTCATATTTCGGCGGATGCTCGGCGTCGATCACCTCTTGGGCGGTGACGGGCGTATCGTCCGGCGCGCCGGCTTCAATCCAGCGCCGAATCAAGTCGACCTGCACCGGCTTGAGCGGCGGAGCGTCTTTAGGCATCGCCGGCGTCTCGCCTTCCGGCGCAATGATTTTTTCGATCAACGAGCTTTCGTCCACCTTGCCAGGCGTGACGATCGGCAGTTCGCTGCCGCCCGCCTTGAGC
>JAWXBP010000196.1 GCA_034440135.1 Planctomycetia bacterium | reverse complement strand
GCTAAAGCTATTGTAAGCGAGCGTGCCCACGCCTTTGCCGGCGTACTTAAAATCGAACTCGATCGTGTGCTTGCCGGGCGAAAGCGCCTCGGGCCCTTCCCACTTGATGCGGTTCAGGTCGACCAGATTCCACAGGAACACCGGTTTGCCCTTCAGCAGATAGAAGCCGTAGCCTGCGAAACGCCCGCCGGAGGTCAGGATCATGCCCTCGGCGCCCCCCTCAGGCACTTCAATGTCGGCGGAAATCGTGTAGGAACAATTGAGCAACAGCGGCGAGTCGCCTTGCGGCAAGCCGGTCATCGGCCGTGTGTAAACGAACTCCGTGCGACCAGCGGTGATATTTGGGCGCGGCGCGATGATGCGGGCGGCCACCGAAGCGTCCAGCGGGAAGACATGGTGCTGGCGGGCTTCCTCGATGAACTTCTGCTTCATCTCTTGGACTTTGTCAGGATGTTTGGCGGCCAAATCCTTGGTCTGGTTGAAGTCCGTCGTCAGGTCGTAAAGCTCCAACACGTTGTTATTCAACGGGTCGGTGTTGGCCGCACTGTAGGCGTCCCACGGTGCACGGTCCACCTTGGTACTGAGCAGCCAGCCCTCGTGATAAAGGGCGTATTGGCCCATCATCTCGAAATACTGCGTCGTGTGCTGCGACGGCGCTTTCGCGTTCTGCGCGTCAAACGTGTACGCGAAACTGATGCCATCAAGCGGCGCTTGCGGGATGCCATCGACTTCCTCGGGCGCCGAGATGCCGCACGCTTCGAGGATCGTTGGCATGACGTCGATGACATGTACGAACTGCTCGCGCAATGCGCCCTTCTCCTTGATCCGCGCCGGCCAGGAGATGCACATTCCTTGACGAATGCCGCCGAGTCGCGAGGCGTTTTGCTTGAACCAACTAAACGGCGTATCAAAGGCCCAGGACCATCCGGCCGACATGTGGTTGTAGGTCTTTTCGGTGCCCCAGTCTTCGTAGTATTTCGCCAGCTGCACCTCGACCGGCACGCTCACGCCGTTGAAGAACGCGACTTCGTTGGGCGTCCCCAGCGGCCCGCCTTCGGCGCTGGTGCCGTTGTCGCCATTGATGTAGATGATCAGCGTGTTTTCGAGTTTGCCGATGTCCTCCACCGCCTGAATGACGCGACCGATTTCGTGGTCGGTGTAGGCCGAATAAGCGGCGAAAATCTCGGCCTGCCTGATGAACAGCTTCTTTTCCTCCGGCGAGCATTGATCCCAGGGCTTCAAGACATCCTGAGGCCACGGCGGCAACTCGGTGTTTTGGGGAATCACGCCGAGTCGCTTCTGATTAGCGAAGATAGTCTCGCGGACCTTGTTCCAACCGTCGTCAAAGAGGTGCATCGCGCGAACTTTTTCGACCCACTCCTTGGTCGGATGGTGCGGCGCATGCGTGCCGCCGGGCGTGAACTTGACGAAAAACGGTTTGCCGGGATCGATCTGGTTCAACTTATGCAGATGATCGATCGCGTCGTCGGCCATGGCTGTCGTCAGATTCCAACCTGGCTTACCTGCAAAGGGGTAGATCTGCGTCGTGTTGCGAAACAAATTCGGTTCCCACTGATTGGCGTCGCCGCCGTTGAAACCGTAGAAATACTCGAAGCCCATTCCCGTCGGCCATTGATCGAAGGGCCCGGCTTCACTCGCGGCGAATGACGGCGTGTTATGGTTCTTGCCAAACCAGGAGGTCGCATAGCCGTTTTCCTTTAGCACGCGGCCAATCGTTACCTTGTCCCGGGTGATGATGCTGTCATATCCGGGATATCCGGTGGCTTGTTCCGAAATCACTCCAAAGCCGGCGGTGTGATGGTTGCGCCCAGTGAGCAACGCGGCGCGGGTCGGCGAGCAGAGCGCCGTCGAGCAGATTTGGTTGTATTGCAAACCGCTCTGCGCAATCCGATCCATCGCCGGCGTTGGGACGACGCCGCCAAAGGTGCTCGGAACGCCAAAGCCGGAGTCGTCCGTCATGATCAGCAACACGTTCGGCGCGCCCTGCGGCGGCACAATGCGCGGCGCCCACCACGGTTTCGATTGCAGGGCGCCGTCCTTGATCACGCCGCCAAACTTCGGATTTGGCGCAGGCAGTTGCTGGCCGTCAATTGTCGCCGTCGCGCCGGGCGCGCCGGTCTCGACTTGCGGAGTCGCCGCCGGCGCCGCGGCATAGCCCAGACAGCCGCCTAGGATCACGACGATCGCCGCGTGAATTAAGGTTGTCCTGCGCATGGTGGTAGCTCGTGCCTTGGGTCGAGAGATGGATGGCGATCTAGCACGCTCGGATTGAACGACGCCGACAAGTTTGCCGCGGACGTGCGGCGACAACCGAAGTGCTAAGGTAGCATGGCATAGACGCCATGGCAGGATAGCACTTCACTTGACCGTCGACTACGAAAAACGTCGCCTACCGGCACTTTTTGGGGATTTTATGGATCACTTCCCACTAACCAAACGCGATTTCAACGACTTCCGCACAGATACGCGTTGCACATCGCATGCTAAGCTTGGATGAGGCCATACCGCGCGCGGAGATGATATTGCCGCTTGCTATCCTGGTTTCGTGCCGTGAATTACAATGCGGCCAGCTCGCTCACCGGTCATTCGCTGGCGCGACTGAGCAAACGACTTTCCCTTCAGCGGAGCATGATATGCCAACCTTCCGATCCCTCGCTGGCGCTGGGATGTTTTGTCTCGCATTCAATTTATTGACCGCGCCGTTGTACGCGCAGGCGCCCGCTCCCGCCGCGTTGGCGAGTCCCGTCGACGAGTTGGATTGGCTCGTCGGCGAATGGACCGCCGAATCCGACGGGACTCAAGTGCGCTCCGTCTGTGAATGGGACGCCGGCAGACGCTTTTTGATTCGCCACGTGTATGTTGAACGCGACGGCCGCACGTTGCACAGCGTTGGCCAACGATTCGGTTACGATGCTGCGTCGAAAGTCGTCAAGGTCTGGTCGTTCGACTCGGACGGCAGCCACGCGGAAGGCGCGATCACCGCCGCTGACAAGAACTGGGTCTTCAACACCACCGGCGTTGCCAAAAGCGGCGAGCAATGGAAGTCCAAAAACACCTATAGCGACATCACTTCGCAAGGCTTCACGCTCACGTCCGCATCGTCGGCGAACGGCGGCGCCGCCAAGACTTCCGTGCTGAAATTCGCGCTGCAGCTCGCTCCCGCGACGGCTGCGCCGTTCGACGAAGCCGCCGAAGTCTCGTCCGATCCCGCCAAACAGAAAATTCTCAGTAGCAAGGAATGGCGCGAGGTCCGCCGCTCGCTGCATGAATGGTTATCCGTGCAGAAGATCTACAGCCCGTCGGAAATCGCAAGCATCAAGGCTCAAGTCGATTCGAAAATTGCGAACATGACCGCGGCGGATCTGCAAGACTTCCTCGACGATATGCGGGACAAGGTGGCCATCCTGCTGTCGAAGGAAGGTGAAGATGCCCGCACCTGGCTCGCGCAGTACCTGGCCGTGCGCGTCGTCAGCAAGGACCAGTGGGACAAAATGCGCCCCGACGTCGTGCATATGACCGCGCAGCAGCTCAAGGAAAAGCTCGAACAACTCAATCAGCAACAGGCCGCCGCCACTGAACAATCGAAAGCGGCCGCTCAAGGTCGCGACCTGCAAGCGCAGGCGATTCGGCAGGAAGTGCAGTATCAGCGCCAAGCCCACGAAAACTCGCTGAATCGCACCTACTACGACAACTACGGCTCGTACCGCTGGTAGCCGCGGCGGTAAGCGTATGAGAGCGGACCGGTCGAGTCCACCTGCCATCAGCGTCATTCATTTGGCGCCGTTAGTCACTTGATGCGTTACTGCCGTCATCGTTCCCTGCACTTAAGTAGGGAGATGGACTGGCGCGGATATCAGCGCTGGCTGAACACGTGGCCAGCTCGAAGGAGTTGTGCCGAGCTCAATGAGCAATGCACGAGCGCCTAGAACCTTTTGTCTAACTCTCAAACGTCGTGATGTGGCCCGCACATCTGGCGATAGCCGCCAAGGGCGCGCCCCATCTGTCGCGGCGGTGTAGCAGTTGGGCAGTTCTGAAGTGCCCGGTCGAAATTGTCCGGTGCTAACTCTCGCTTTCCACTAGCCTTCGACCTACCGGACCAGAGGAGTGTTCGGCCCGCTTAAGCGGCCGGAACCATGTCCGCGTACTCGGCACCGCAAATGAGCTTTGCCCAGCCCCAGCAATATTAACTTCCGTAGTACCGAATAGTCGTTGGCGCGAACGACCCGACCGACGCGTACGAATTTCGCTGTGAAGCAAGGAGTG
>JAWXBP010000195.1 GCA_034440135.1 Planctomycetia bacterium | reverse complement strand
GCGCCGTGACGATCAAACGCACATAGCGCAGGCGAAAGGCCTCTGCGAACGTATCGTCGATAAGCGTCTGACCAAGCTGCACGCCGCGCCGCCTCCGGTTCGTTGGCTGGATCGAATCGGCACAGTATAGCGAGAAAGGCCGGAGGATTCACCACGGAGGGAGTTTGAAGTTTTCAATGTTCTGTTTTCAGCATTCGAGAACGACAGTCTCGCTGGTCCCCAAACACTGAACACTGAAAACTTCAAACTTCGTCCAACTCTCCTTCCCGCGACTCGCCGCGCTGATTGGCTTGCCAGTATTTTCTGGTGGCGACGTCCAGGCAGGTCAGCCAGCCTTCCCCGTAGACCCAGGTGTCGATGCAGATGGTGTGGCCCAAGTCGAGCGGCAGACCGTTGATCTGCCGCGTATGGCCGCAGATGACGGTCTTGCCGGATTGGTGTGGGCCGCGGTCGCGGAGTTTGTCCCAGCGGAGGACTTCCATTTGTTGCTCAGCGAGCGGCAACTGCGGTTCCACGCCGGCGTGGACGAAGAGATGGGTGTCCGTCTCGTACCATTCGCGGCAGCGTGCGGTGAAAAACTCGCGGTGGGCGGCGGGGATGGAGTCGTGCTCGTACGCGTCGCGAGCGAGGCCGTAAGAGGCCAAGGTCTCCAGGCCGCCGAACATCAACCAGCCCGACATGGTTTCCGGCTGGTCGGCGGCTTCGAGCATCATCTGCTCGTGGTTCCCCAACAGCGGAACCAGGTGGCACTCGCTTTCCAGCGACAAAAGCATGTCGACGACGCCGCGGGATTCGGGGCCGCGATCGACGTAGTCTCCGAGCGTGACGATCGTATCGGCTGGGCGCGGCTGAATCATCGCCAGCAGCGTCTCGAAAGCCATGCGGCAGCCGTGGATATCGCCGACGGCCAGCGTCCGCCCACCGGACGACATCGCCGGCGTTTTGCTGGTTGACAGTCCTGCCGAACGTGACGACTTTTTTGCCAAAACTGGATGTCCGATCCGCTTTTGCTACCGCTACAGCAAGTTTCTGATGCTTCCGCCCCAGCGACCTTTACCTCGGAAACGCGGCCGTTCCGCGCTGGCGTCCCCCGCTAAAGTTATACTATCATGACCGCCGCGGGAGGCGACGTTTCGTGACGCAGGAATTTCCCCGGAAAGCATTGCGACGATGGACCCGGCGGCGGCATTTCGCGTAACGTATTGGGGAGTGACCGGTTCCTACCCGCGCCCGCAGCCGGCGGGAGAACTGGCGTCTTCACTCGCGCGCTTGTTGGGCTCCGCGATCGAACATCACGGCAAAGCCGCGATCAGCGCAGCGTTGGGCGATCCGGCGGAGCTTGAACGCTTGTTCGCAGCGCGGGAAGGCCAGTCCCCCTGCTTTTTCGGCGGCGACACCACTTGTATTCAGATCACGGCGGGCGACCAACTTTTCATCGTCGACGCCGGTACGGGCCTCCGCTTGTTGAGCCAGCAACTCGCGAGCACAACCGGGCTGCGAGGAAACGTATTCCTCACGCATGCGCATTTCGATCATCTCTGCGCGCTGCCGTTCTTCGAGCCGTTCTATGACCCGACCGCGCGGTTCCTCGTGCGCGGCGCGCAACGCGTGCTGGCCGCGATGGAGCGGATTGGCCATCCCAGCTCGGACTTATCCGGAACGTTTCTCCCTCAAACGGTCGACCAGATGCCGGGGCTGATGGGCTGCGCCGCGATCGAAGCCGGGGAATCATTGCGTTGCGGCGATGTCACAGTGACGACGTTCGCGCTGACTCATCCGGGCGGGAGCCTGGCCTATCGCTTCGAGCGCGCGGGAAAATCGATTGTCATTGCCACCGATCACGAGCAGCCGGAGACGCCGGATTTGACGCTCGCCAAGTTCGCGCTAGGCGCCGATCTGCTCTACATGGACGCCCAATACTTGCAGCGCGAATACACTGGCGAAACGGGAATCGGCGACGACGCGCCGCAAGCACGGATTGGCTGGGGCCATACGCCCATCGAAGCGTGCCTGCCGACGGCCATCGCCGCCGGCGTGAAGCGGCTCGATCTCGGACATCACGAACCGCGCCGCAGCGACGCCATGCTGCGCGACCTGGACGCTTACGCGAGTCGCCTTCCGACCGCAGGCGGTTCGCTGCGCGTGGGGCTCGCCTATCAAGGTCTGACGGTGGACGTGTAATTAGACCGTTTCGCCGAGCACCTTGAGCACGGGCTTAGTTTGCTCCGCCAATTGCGCGGCGAGAGGATCCTCTGAAACGCTTTCGAGTTGATCGCGAATCAACGCCAACGCCTCGCCGGTGGAAACGGGATTTGGCGGTTCGGCCGCGAGATGCCCTTCCATGGTCGAGAGGAGATTGGTCAGTTCTGCAACGATGGAGCTCGGCAACTTCGGTAAAGCACCGCGGATTTCGCCATGAATTCGCCGTACGCATTGCAGATCGTCGCGCGAAAGCGACGGGCGCGCATCATCCTCCGTCTGGGCGGGCGACGGGGTAGCCGGATTCGCGGCGTAGTCCGGTTCCGACGGCAAAGGTTGCATGGGGTACTCCAGAAAGTGTGCGTGGTTCATCCTCCGGAAACGCAAACGGCGCGCCGGGCCGCTGAACCTTGTCTGCGGGGCGAGGCGTATGGTACGGTGAAATCATGGCGAAACGTATGACTGACAACTTCCATAGTGGGCTGAAGGCAGGCCTGTTGCTGCTAGTCGCGTTGGCCACGAGCCAGGCTATCGCTGCCGAACGGGTGAAGCTACTGCGCGATGGGAAGGAAATCGACCTGATTGGTCGCTTGGAGATCAAAGCGGCCGACGGCGGGCTGCTGCTGCTGGCCCAAGACGGCGTACTCTGGAATATCGAGCCGGCGGAGCAAGTCTCGCACACCTCGGACGCGGAAGACTTCGCGCCCTATGACCGCGAGCGGATCGGCAAGGAACTGCTGGCGGAATTGCCCGAGGGCTTCGAAGTCCATGCCACGGCGCACTACTTGATCTGCCACAACACTTCCAAGGCGTACGCGCAGTGGTGCGGCGCGTTGTTCGAGCGTTTGTATCTGGCCTTCAACAACTATTGGAAGCGCAACGACTTCAATCTCCACGAACCGGAGTTCCCGCTCGTCGCGATCGTGTTCGCCGATCAGGCGCAGTACGTCGCCCATGCCGAGAAAGAAGTCGGCGAGGCCGCGAAGTCGATCATCGGCTACTACAATTTGCAAACCAACCGCATGACGATGTACGACCTCTCCGGGTCGGCCAGCTTACGGCAGCCGGGAGATCGCCGTTCCAACGCCGCGCAGATCAACCAACTACTTAGCCGTCCCGAGGCGGAGCGGACCGTAGCGACGATCATCCACGAAGCGACGCATCAGATCGCCTACAACTGCGGCTTTCACACCCGCCTGAGCGACGTGCCAATGTGGGTCAATGAAGGCCTCGCCAGTTACTTCGAATCGCCGGACCTGGGCCGTGGCAAAGGTTGGCGCACGATTGGCGCCGTGAATCACTTTCGACTCGATGGCTTTCGAGATTATCTTTCGCGGCGCGGATCACGCTCGCTGGAAAGCCTGCTCGTCGAAGGCGTACTTGCAGACCACGGCCGCTTTCGCAATCCTCAGCAGGCCGCGGACGCTTATAGCGAAGGCTGGGCGCTCAACTACTATTTGTTCCAGAAGCACGCGAAGAAGTACCACGCGTATCTCGCGGGGCTATCCAAGAAGCGCCCGTTGGTGAAAGATTCCGACGAAGAACGGCTGCTCGAATTTAAACAGGCATTCGGCCCGGACTTGCAGGAATTCGATCAGCAGTTCTTGCGCTATATGGAGCGCCTCGAGTAAATCGCGAATGGAATCGTCGACACTAGCCCGTAGCGCCAGCAAGGGAGTGAGGACGCCGTATACTGTTGCTGATCAAACTCTCAACGACGACGCGCACGGATGTTTGCCAAAGTGCGGTCGAGAGTTTCGTCTTGCACGTGCTGGCGACATCCTCTCTCCCTCGCTAGCGCAACGGGCTGGTGTTCGTGCTACTTCTCGCCCCAGCGTGCTTCCAGCCAGCGCGAGAGGTAACCAAGCGGAATGCTCATAGCCAGGTAGAGGGCCGCGGTCAGCAAGCCCAGTTCCACGAACTTCAGGCTGGAGCGCGAGAGGATCAAGTATTCTTTCGTCAGCTCGCGGACGGCGATCACGCTCACCAGGCTGGTGTCCTTAAAGAGCGCGACGAGATCGTTCGTCATCGGCCCGAGCGCCGTTCGGATCGCCTGGGGAAAAATGATGCGGCGAAACGTTAGCGTTTCCGGCATGCCGAGCGCTCGCGCGGCTTCCCATTGCCCGCGCGGCACGGCGCTGATGGCGCTGCGATAGATTTCCGCTTCGTAGGCCGCATAGTTCAGGCCAAAGCCGATCACGGCCGCCGCAATCGCCGGCAACTGAAAGTCTTCGCCCGAGATACCGTAGTACAGAAAGTACAGCACCAGAAGCAGCGGCACGCCGCGGAAAAATTCCACATACCCCAGCGCGGCGGCGCGCGCCGGCCAGGGGCCGTAAAGGCGCATTACGCAAACCAACAGACCAATGAGCATCGCCACGGTCATGCTCATCACGGTGAGCAAGATCGTCATGCCGGCGGCGCTGACCAACAGCGGCGCATACTTGGAGAACGTCCAGGAATCGGCCGCGGAAGTGACCAGGTCGATATTGACAAATTCCTTTGGCAGCACTTGCAACGCGGCGTCCGGAGTTCCGTCCGGCGCAAATCCGAGGCCCGTCTGTTCTGCTTCCGCGCGATCGCCCCGCGCGAGCGCCGATTGCTGATTGTTCCATAGCCGCCACTTGCGCAGCGATTGCTGCCAACGGCCGTTTTGCAGTAGCTCGCCGAGCGCCTGATCGACACCCTTCGCGAGCGTTTCGTCGGACGGACGCATCCCGATCGCATATTCGCCAGGCGCGAACGTCGGTTCGACTAACTTGAGCCTCGGATTGGTGCTGGCGTAGTAAACGGCGATCGGCGCGTCGAGCAACACGGCGTCGACGCGACCGAGATCGAGATCGAGATAGGGGCCCACGTTGTCGTCGTAGCCGGTGACGTCACGAGCGCCAGCCGTTTCCAACAACTCCGCCGCCGCGCTTCCGCTCAACGTGCCGACGGGGCGACGGAGACAATCATCCAGCGTGCGAATCGCCTCTTCATCCTTGCGCACTGTGAGTTGCTGCGCAAAGATGAAATAGGGGCGCGAGAAGCGGACGCTATTGCGTCGTTCCGCCGAGACTTCGTAGCCGGAGATCAGCAGATCGAAGTCGTTCTTTTCCAAACCGAGTTGCAGGCTGACCCATTCATATTGCACGAATTCGGCGCGGATCGGTTTGCCTAGGCGCTTCGTCAGTTGCTCGGCCAACAGGTCGGCGAGTTCCACTTCGAAGCCGATGACGCGTGCCGGATCTTCGGGATCGCGGAGTTGATACGGGGCGCCCCCTTCGGCATCGCCGCCCCAGCGGAGGACGCCGTCGGACAATCGCGCGCGGAGCGCGTCTAAGTCAGGCTCCTGTGCAGGCAGAATGCTTGTACTCAGCGCAACGAATACGATCGTCAGCAGTCCAGTGCGCCGCATCGTCGAATGGGTTCCTTTCAGGCAGGCGAAGGCGAGTAAACTGCCGCGACATTAGACCGGCTGCGGGCACAGCTGAAAAGTCCGCCACGAAACGCCGAACGAAACCGGACCGCCAGCGCCGGGTTTAATCCTAGAGACGCACCTGGCGGCGTCTTCGATTCGCCCACAAGTCATGTGTAGGAAACCGTCATGAGAGTTCGCCTTGCGCGCGGAGTGTTCATCGTACTTTGTTTAACCCCGTTCCAGGCCTTTGGGCAGGACCCGCCAGCGCCGCCCGCTGCACCGCCGGCGCCCGAAAGGGCGGTCGATGCGCCGCAGGCCGATCATGAGGCGCACGAGCGCGACGATCGGCGAAACTCGCGCGGCGATCGAGATCAGGGCGACGATAGGGGGCAACGTGGTGACAGAGATCAGCGCCGCGACGGGGATCAACGTGGTGATCGAGATCGTTCGCGCCCTGTGCTCGACACGATTTTCCGCCGCCTGGACGTCAGTCAGGATGGAGAGCTAGAGCCTGCGGAGATTCCCGCCGAGCGCCGCCAAATGTATCGCCGCCTCGTGGCCGAAGCCGACGCGAACGACGACCGCAAGTTGACCCGCGAGGAATTCGATGCCGGCATGAGCAAGCTTCAAGAGACGTTTCAGGATCGGCTCCGTCAGGGGACCGAGCGATTTCGCGGGCCAGGGCCGCGCGGCGATGATGGCCCAGGCGGTCGCCCAATGCGCCCCATGGCGGGGCTGTTTGGCGTTCTCGACAACGATCACGACGGCAAGATTTCCGAGCGCGAATTAGACACCGCGCAGCGTTCCTTACGACAATTGGATCGCAATGGCGACGGCGAACTGACGCCAAATGAATTTGGCGCACCGGGACGGCCAGTCCGGCCGGTTGCGGATCGCCGTGAGGGCGATCGTCCCGACGGTGAAGGTGACCGCGGCGAACGCGAGCGACGCGACGGGGATCGGGAGCGTCGCGGACCAGGTGGGCCGCCGGACGCCGGACGCGGTGAGCAAGGCGAACGCGGCGAGTTCCGCGGTCCAGGCGGGCCGGATGGGCCAGGACCCCGTGGAGGCATGGGGCCTCGTGGTGGATTCGGCGGCGGCGGTTTTGGTCGACCCGGCGGTGGACCTCCGTTTGGGTTCCCTGGCGGCGGCCCACGCCCTGGGGGAGACTTGCCGGCGCCGGTCGAAGAATTCTTTAATCAACTCGACCGCAATCACGACGGCAACGTGGATCGCGAAGAACTGCGGGAAATGTTTCATGCGCCGGGACCGAGCGGGCGACGTGGCGAGGGGGGACCGCCGCCAGGCCCTCGGACGGGCGGACGCCGACCAGCGGTTGAAGTCTAACGCCGAAGTTCCATCCAACGGCTTGCCGATGGTATCACTTAAGGCGGTTGTGCGCGCCTGGCTGGGACGCCGGGCGGCAAACCTCTCTTGCGCGTTTCTTCGCGCAGGAGTATGATTCGCCGCTCCAGCTTGCCAGGGAAGGCTAACTTATGCTGTTTGCCAATCGCGATGAGCGCCGCCGCCGACTACTGACGGACGAGACGGCCGCTGACGCCGCGACCGAGGAATTGCGCAGCCTGGGAAAAGGGGACGCTCCCACCGTGGCGTACTCTTCCGGTGCGTTGCATGGGAATCGCGCGCGGATCACCGATCTCTGCCCGCAACGCCCCTGGGTGCTGGCCGTTTCCTTCCTGGCCGGGCTGCTGATCGTCGCCGGATTGGAAGCGCTCTACTATTGGATGCCCGCGCTCTCCGCGCAAACCACGGACGGCCGGATTGAAGCGTTCGACTTGGACGGCGAAGGCAGCCTCGCGGTTTGGTTTTCGTCGATGACGCTGGCCGCCGCGTCGCTGGTCTCATTGCTCGTGTACTCGATCCGGCGACATAAGGCCGACGACTACCACGGCGGCTACCGCATTTGGGTATGGGCCGCACTCTGCTGGCTGGTGATGAGCATCGACGAGTGCGGCAGCCTGCACGAAGCCTTCAAAGAAATGATGTCGCACTGGACAGGCACGCGCATCGCCGGCGACGGTTCGCTGTGGTGGGCAGGCGCTTACCTGCTGATTCTCGGCACGGTTGGCATGCGCTTGCTGCTCGATATGCGCGGCTGCCGCAGCTCGATCGCGGCGTTCTTTGCGACCGCGATCGCCTACGGCGTGGCCGTGGCGGCGCAGCTTGGCTGGGTATTGCCGGATTCGGGCGCTCGCGGCGTGATGCTTGAGGAAGGCGCCGAAATGGTCGGCAACTTGTTCCTGACGCTCGCGATGGCGATTCATCTGCGTTACGTTTGCCTCGACGCCGACGGCAAAGTGATCGCGCGGCCAAAGAAAGTGCGTCAACCGAAAGCCAAGAAAGAAGCCAAGCCCGTCGCCGACGAGGAAGCCGACAAGAAATCCGCCGCCGCACGGCGACGCAGCGACGTGCCTTCGACGCCAACACCGACGATGGTCACGCAAAGGACCGCCGCGATCGTGGAGAAAACCACCGCCCCGACGAACTCGCTAGCAGCTTCCCTCGCCGCACGCCACAGCGGCCAACAACTCCGCGTCGACCCGCCGCAATCCGACCCCGGCAACCGCAAAATGTCCAAGGCGGAACGAAAAGCGATGCGCAGAATGCAGCGCGTCGATCAGGATGATGAAGATGAGTGAGAGAGTTTGAAGTGTTCAGTTTTCAGTGGAACCTTTGAGACCGCGCAAACTCCTTGCCCGAAACTTTTCGTGCCTTTCGCGCTTTTCGTGGTTTCAATCCTCTCCTCTTCTCACTGTTGTGGCACGGTCTCCCGACCGTGCCACCTGGCCGACCGCAGGTCTCCCGTTCCGGAAGTCACCGCACTCCGTAGTGGCAGGTGCCTCCGTGACTCCGTGGTGCAACCATCCTACGGCGTCAGCCGGTACTCCGGCGAGTCGATCAGCTCGATCTGAATCGTCCGCTGCGTCGCGCCATTTCGCATCCGATCGACGCGAGTATTCAGTTCCTCGGCGGTGGGCGTGCGGCCTAGGTATTGCTGATACCAACCAGTGATCAGGTTCCGGAAATTTTCGTCGCTGCGCGTAAAGCCGAACACAACTTGTTGCCGTGAAAGCTGGCCACTCGACAAGCGCGTGGTCCAGTAGTCCAAACCTGCGGCGTCCGGCTCGCGTCCCAGCAACCGGCGGTAAAGTTCCGTGACCCAAAGCGTGTTCGTGCCGCCCGCCGAGGCGAAGAACTCCGCCGAGGCGATGATGTTCGCCACGACATTGTCGGGCCCGCCGTCGGCTTGCCAGACGGCGCGGTAGTAGTTCACGCCCGCTTGCTCCGCTTCGCGTAGCAGGTAGTCGCGGTAGTACTGGCGAATGATCGGATCAAGCCGTTCGGCGCTTTCGAAGATACCGGACGCGACCGTGCCGTACGATTCCCCGGCATTGATCCGCGCGACCCAGTAGTCGAGCCCGGCCGGTTCCGGCGCGCGGCCGAGAACTTGTTGATAGAGTTTCGAGACAATGTCGGATGTGTCCGGAATCGCCAGCCCGCCTGCGCCGAGGACATCTTCGTTGGCGAAGAACGAGGCCAGGTGAAAGCCGTTCAGGAATTGCGATTCGTCCTCCACGATCTGATCGACCAGCGTACCGTTCGTGGTGAAGCGGCGAATCAAATTGTTGCGACCGTCGGGACCTTGACTGGTGATGATCCGCTCGATCAAACCATCACCGTCGAGATCGGCGCCGACGCCGCGAATCGGCGAACTGCTGCTGGCGTCGGTGTAGCCGTCGAAGTTGGCGAGCAAAGCGCCGGTGCGGCCGTCGAACAACTCCACCCGTGCGTCGCCGCTCGGCCCCTGCGCGGCAATGATATCAGGCGTTCCGTCGTCGTTGATCCGTCCCGCGGAAACGAACACGCCGCCG
The DNA here is from genome assembly GCA_034440135.1 of Planctomycetia bacterium. Classification (NCBI taxonomy): domain Bacteria; kingdom Pseudomonadati; phylum Planctomycetota; class Planctomycetia; species Planctomycetia bacterium. Next base: position 325 of record JAWXBP010000195.1, on the reverse strand, counting down.
CGGAAGGCCGCGTCGAACGGCAAGACTTGCTGCACCGCAGTGTAGCTCGGTAAGTTCGCGGTCACGTCGTATACGCGCACCGTGGCCCGCATGCCGGTACTGGAGCCGACGACGATGTCCGCCTTGCCGTCGCCAGTGAAATCAGCCGCGGCGACGCTCGAACCACCAATGAATTGATCTCCGAACGGACTGAATTTGCGAAACGGCGCGCCGGCAAACGGAGCGGCGGCGTTGGCGATGATGTTATTACGATAGACGCGGACTTCCGAGGGACCGCGCCCGACGGACGTGATAATGTCGTTGCGTCCGTCGCCATCGACGTCGC
>JAWXBP010000194.1 GCA_034440135.1 Planctomycetia bacterium | reverse complement strand
CTCGATCTCGGCTATCGTGGGTTCGCCGCCGGTTGGCATGCACGGTATGTACCGGAATCCTTGGCGTACCACCGTGGCGCCGCCAGCTTCGCGCCAGCTTTCGGGGAGTCCGGCTGCGATGCGCTGGCGTGGCGCAACACGCTGCTGTTTCAATGGAAACACCTGCGTCATCCGTGGCATCGCGCGCGGGGGATGTTTGGCGTCGCCGCACGGCTGGCGCGCGACTGGGTAGCATCCTCGCCTCACAAGCAAGGCGAGGCAGCGAGCTTCACCCGCGCGTTTATGGACGCCTGGCAAATGCGTCATCAAGCTAGAAGTTCGAACTATCGCGCAACGACATCACTGACGCGCGAGCGTCAGTTCTTCGCCCGTTTCCACCCCGCATCGCTGGCCCCTTCCACTGGGAGGATTCACGCGTGAGTGGAGTGGCAAGCGTTACGACCGAAACGCGCGCGGCTTGGACCCCTGAGGCGATCAACGCGCGCGCACGAGACGAAGCGCGCCGCGCGCGGAACTACCCGATCTCGCGCTGGTATCTGCGTCCGCTCGCTGGGATTGCGTCGCGTTATCTGATGCGTTCGTCGCTGCAACCTTGCCATGTGACGTGGTGCGGCTTCGGCTGCACGCTGGCGGCGGCGGCGACCATTTTGTTGGCGCCGGCGTACTGCGCCGTGGCGGCGGCACTCATCATGGCGGCCTGGTTTTGCGATCGGCTCGACGGCCAACTCGCGCGACGACAAGGGACCGCCAGCGCTTACGGCGCCTGGCTGGATGGGAATCTCGACGAATTGGCCGACATCGCCTTGCATACCGCGTTCGCGTTCGCCGCAGCCGCGCAATGGGGAAACGTAGCCTGGTGGTTGTGGGGCGCGTTCGTCTCGGGCAAGTACCTCTTCATGTATGGATTGGCGTCGGAGAATTCCGATGCCGTGGATGCGGCGCCGACGCCTGTGACAACTTCTGGCCATTGGGCGACGCCACTCTATCACCTGCCGGCCAATGCCGACGTGCGGATTCATCTAGCCATGGCGGCAGCCTATTCCGGCGCCTGGGGCGTCGAACTGGCCGTGATCGCCGCTTACTACCAATTTCGCTGGCTGGCGCGCCATGTCCTGGTCGCGCGACGGCTGCGGCGGGAGGCGGCATGAACGCTCTTCCCACGCTAACCGTGGCAATCATCGCACAGAACGAGGCGCGAAACCTTGCGGAGCTACTGCCTTCGCTCGGTTGGGCGGACGAGGTCCTTGTCGTGGACGGCGGTTCGCGCGATGGAACCCTCGCTTTGGCGCGGCGCCACGGCTGCCGCGTTGTGGAGCGCCGTTTCGACTATTTTGCTGCCCAGCGGAATTGCGCGTTGCAACACGCGCGCGGCAATTGGTTGTTGATGCTCGACGCTGATGAGCGACCGACGCCGCGGCTCGTCCACGAATTGCGTCGACGCGTCGGAAGCGAGTCCGCATTGGGCTACCACGTGCCGATTCGCAGTCGCATCTTCGGACGCTCGATGCGTTACGCCGGCACGCAAGACGATCGACCCATCCGTTTGGTTCATCGCGATCACGCATTTTGGACCGGCGACGTACACGAAACCTGTCAGGTGCGCGGGCGTGTTGCGAGTCTATCCGCCGGACTCGAACACTGCACGTTGCCGGACGTCTCGGCGTTCTTTGACAAGATGCACCGCTACACCGCCTTGGCGGCACGTGCCCGAGTGGATCAAGGAATTCCGCCGCAATCGTTCGAGGCTTGGTTCGGTCCGCCGCGTGAGCTGTTTCGCCGACTGGCGTGGAAACTCGGCGTGCTGGATGGGCCTGCGGGCTGGGCGTTTTGTGCGCTCAGCGCGTTGTCCGTATGGGTCGGAGCGCGCGAACATCGTCGGCAATGGAAACTGCGTGATTGCAGCGGCGCGGGCGAACACCTTCGCCCTTGTGCGCTGCCGCAAGGAGGACTGGCATGATCCATCCGGAGTTGGCGCTGCCATTGTTGCCGCTGGTGCTTGATCGCCCGCCGTTCGAATTGTGCCGTGCGCTCGAACAGGAAGGGATTCCGTTTTGCGTTCACGCTCCGGGGTCGCCTGCGGGTCGCTTCGTGTTGGCCAGCGGCCGCGCCGGTTGCGCTTTTCCGCTGCAGAACGGTCAATGCCTCGTCGATCTGGATGAAGTTGTCGAGTGCTTGGGGGACGATCCCTGGCGCCAGTTGGCCGATACGCGCTCGCGTCGGGCGCAGTGGACGTTGGGGCCGCTGCCGGTCCGCGAGGAAGTATCGCTCGTCGACAAGCGCGACGTGCGCCGCCGGCTGATGGCGGCCTTGCGCGAAGCGATCGAACGGCGCGGCGGCGTGTGGCTGAAAGTGGGCAGTTGCCCCTTTCCGTACCGCGCGGCGTTCTGTTTGCGGATCGATCACGACGACTATCACACGGAAGACTTTCACGCACTGCTCCACGCGTTGCGCGGGCAGGAACGCGCCGTCAGTCACTATGTTTGCGCGGCCGACTTCGTGCGGCATCCCGAAGCGCTCGCCCGACTACGCGGCTGGCACGTCGGCGGGCATGGGTTTCATCACCACACGTACGCGGACTACGAGCAGAATTTGCGCAACATTTCGCGCGGCTGGCAGGTACTGGAACGCGCTGGCTTGGCGCCGGACGGATTCGTCGCGCCGCATGGACGTTATTCAGCGGCGCTCGGCGAAGTGCTCAAGAACTTGGGAGTCTCGCACAGTTCCGAGTTTGGCCTCGCCTACGACGACGCGCCGTTTGAGCCGAGTCCCGGCGGCGTGTTGCAAATCCCGGTACATCCGGTGTGCCTCGGCGTGGTGCTGGAGGCCGCCGAGTCCTGCGGGATGGCGGCCGCGGCCGTGATCGAACCGGCGACGCGGTACTTCGAACAATGGATCGCCAATCGCTATGAAGATGGCGAGCCGGTGCTGCTCTACGATCATCCAACTGGCCGCTGGGGACGCTATCCGCAAATCGTCCGCGCAATGCTCGCCGCAGCGCGCAATTGCGGCCTGCTTTGGCGAGCCACGATGGCGGAACAAGCGCTCTGGTGGCGCGCCCGACAGAAGATCTCACTGCGCGTGCTGCGCGACGGCGACGAGTACGTGGTGTTCGCCAACGGCTTACCTTCGAACTACCAAGTGGCCGTCGAGTATTGGCGCGGCGAGCACGTAGCGCAGATGCCGCTCGCGGAGACCGTGTTGCGATTCGCTCCGTCGGCGCTCGCTTATCAACGCCGTGGTCAGCGCCCACGGTTTCAACCGGTGCGGGTCGATCGCGCCGAGGGCCTGCGCGGGCACGTGAAACGATTCTTGGACTGGGAAAAATCGACGCCGATTGAAGAGATCAACGCCAGTACCGTGAGCGGCTGGATGAAGCGCACATTGCGGAGGTGGCAAGGATGAACGCCGCGCCGCAACTAAGTACACCCGCAGAGAGTTTGACGTGGGGTGCCACTGGCGGCTTGTCCGCCAGTGCTGGAGTTGGGTCCGCCAGCGACGTCAAAACCGCACTGGCGGACAAGCCGCCAGTGGCACCCAGCGCTTGCGCTGTTCTGCCTGCGCAACTAGCAACGCCGAAACATGCGCGCACTGCAACGCGAGTCGCGCTTGCCGGATCGCTCACCGGATTTTGTTCGCCGGGCGGGGGCGAAGTGCAGTTGCGCTCGTTGGCAACATGGTTACCGAACGTGGGCGTGAATGCGCGCCCGTGGCGACCTTGGGAGGACGATTGGGACGCGTTCGACGTCCTGCATCTGGTCGGCAGCACGCCGGAATGGGTCGAATTGGCCGTCGCCGCGCGACGTGCCGGCAAACCGGTGTGCGTCTCGCCAGTAACCTGGTTTACGCTCCGCGATTTGTGGCGCGAGCCATGGCCGCTTGCACGCCGAGCCTGGGCGGGAATCAAGTATGCCGCGCGCAGCGCATGCCCACGGCTACCTTCCTGGCGACGTCGATTGTACGACGCAGCGAATTTGCTGCTGCCGAACTCCCAACTCGAAGCGGAACAACTGCGGCGACTGTTCGGCATTGCGGACGACAAACTGCGCGTCGTGCCAAACGGCGCCGATGCCCGCTTCGCCGCAGCGGATGCAGAACTCTTTCAACGTACAACGGGCTGGCGCGATTTTGTCCTTTGCGTTGGGCGCCTGGAGCCGCGGAAAAACCAGTTGGGATTGCTCCGCGCGCTGCGCGGGACGGGGCTGCCGATCGTCTTGCTGGGCGACGTGGTGCCGGGGCACGAGGACTATCTGCGGGCCTGCCAACAGGCGGCGACCGACGACGTGCTGTTCTTGCGGCGCGTCGATCACGAGAGCCCGCTGCTGGCGAGCGCTTACGCTGCCTGCCGCTGCCTGGCACTGGTGAGTTGGTACGAAACGCCCGGCTTGGCGTCTCTGGAAGCGGGGCTCACCGGCGCGCCGCTCGTGCTCACCGCCGACGGCGCGTGTCAGGAGTACTTCGGCGCCCATGCGCGGTACGTTTCGCCGGAAGATGACGGCGCGATCCGCGCCGCGGTATGGGACGCGTATCACGCGCCGCGATCGCCCGAGTTGGCTGTGCATGTCGGCCAGCATTTCACTGGCGACGCCGTAGCGCGCGCGACGAAGGAGGCTTATGAAACCCTCCTTTGATCGTGCCCGGGATTCCGAACGCGTCCGCCGTCGCCGCGTGGCCTTGCCGCACTACCGTTACGTGCGTCTGCGTTGGCGATTGCTGTTTGCGGTCATCGATGGCATCGGCTGGTGGTTGCGCGGGCGTTTCGCGGCGGTTGCCAAGCATGTAGACGACGGCCCATCAGAGCCGGCCGAAGTTCGCCGCTTGCTGCTGGTGCAACTGGACCACTTGGGAGACGCCATTATTACGCTGGCGATGTTGCCGCCGTTACGGCGGGCCTATCCGCAAGCGTCGATTGAAGTTTTGGCCTCGTCACGCAACTGCGCGCTATTCGCCGCCTGCCGCGAGGTTGATCGCGTCCATGTCGCGCGCGTGAATCGGTTCGCTTCGTGGCTGCCGGGTTTGTGGCTGCCGGCGATGCTGGCGTGGGCCTGGCGATTGCGCGGGCGCCACTTTGATCTGGGAATAGACGTGCGCGGCGAGTTTCCCCATGCGCTGCTGTTGTGGTTAGCGGCCGTGCGACGTCGCATCGGCTGGCATGCCGGCGGCGGCGGATTCTTGTTGACCGAGAGCCCCGAGTTCGTCCCGCAACGGCCGGAAACCGAGAGCCGCGCCGCGCTGTTGGCATTGCTTGGAATCCGAACAGAATCGCCGATCCTGCCGAGGCTCACGGCCCGCGCGGATGATCGGCTCTGGCCGCCACGCACCGATACCAAACGACGTCCGAGGATTGTGTTCCACATTGGCGCCGGCACCCCGGCTAAGCGCTGGCCCGCGGCGCACTGGCGTGAATTACTGGGACGAATGATTCTCAGCGGCGATTTTCAGATCGCGCTGGTGGGGGGCACCGGAGATCAAGAACGGGCCGCCGAAATCCTGGGCGATCAGCCATGGCCGCAGGTGATCGACGCCACGGGCAAGCTGGAGCTTTCTCGCACGGCGTCCCTGCTCGCGGGAGCGGACTTGTTCATCGGCGCCGATTCCGGGCCCGCGCATCTGGCCGCGGCCCTTGGCACGCCGGTCGTCGTGCTGTTCAGCGGCACGAATCACGCCGCCCAATGGCAACCGCGCAGCGAACACGTCACTGTCGTGCGCCATGACGTCGCCTGCTCGCCCTGCCATTTGCGCAGCTGCCCGTGGGCCGAACACCCGTGCATGACGCGAATTACGCCGAGCGACGTGCTCGATGCGGCGCTCGCCATGTTGCGCGCGGAGACCTGGCGTCCAACGACCACGGCGTCGCCGAACTTGATTCACGAAGCCGCTTAACCAGGAATGCATAACAGCATGGTCGCCTCGAATCGTCCGCCGGTCGACGCAAATCGTGCGCGACCGCTGCACAACGCCAGGCAACATTTGGGCCTCCTGTTCTGGAATCGTCGCGAGGCGGTGAACAGTTCGCCGCGCTCGATTCCGGCCTGGCACGCGGCGTTGTTCGCCGCGTGGTGCCTCTTGGTGACTGCCTGTTATCTGTATTGGTTGTTTCGCAGCTTTTCGTAACGCCGGTGAAATCGACATGTTGGCCTCGTTCACATCCATCCTGACGCTGGTCGCCATTCTGCTCGCCGCCTACGGCGTGGGACGGCCGCTGGTGCGCGCCTGGCGACTGGAAATGGAGGATCGCTGCGCGCTGGCCGTATGGAGCGTGTCGCTCGGATTAATCGTGGTCGGCGTCCTCTGGATGGGGCTAGGCTGCGTCGGCTTACTGTATCTCGAGTTGATCGCCGTATTCACAGTGGCGGCCGCCAGTTGGGGCATCGGCGAGATCGTGCAGGCATCGATTCATCGTCGAACATGCCCAGTATTGCGCGAGAAGGTGATGGATGAGCTGGGCCCACAAGCTTCGCGCATTTGGCTAAAGCTATTCGGCGCTTGTTGCCTGATCGCTTTGCTGGCGAGTTTAACGAGCGCTGTCGCGCCCCCAACCGCCGGAGATGCGTTGTGTTATCACCTGGAGTTGCCGAAGCGATTTCTTCAGGAACATCGCCTCGCCTACTTGCCTGACCATGAGAACTCCACGTTTCCGTTGCTCGTGGAGATGTGGTACTTGTGGGCGCTGGCGCTCGACGGTGGCGTGACGGCACAGCTCATGCATTGGGCGCTCGGCGGTCTGCTGGCCCTGGCCGCGGTACTGCTGGCGCGGAGTGTCGTAGGGCGCGACTGGGCCTGGTTTGCTGGCGGCATCGTGTTGCTCGCGCCCGGCGTGACGAATCAAATGACGGCGCCGTTGAACGACGTTGGTCTGGCGGTGTTCACGACGCTAGCCGTGGCAGCCTGGTGGCGCGCCGCGATCGACGACGACGGACCGCACTGGTATCTGTCGGCCGGCTTGATGCTTGGCGGCGCGATCGGCGTGAAGTACCTCGCGTTGCTCTTCGCGGCGGCCTTGTTCACTACTTGGTTCGGCTTGGCATGGCGCGATCGCGAGCGGACGAAATCCTGGCTGCGCGGCGCCGCTATCATGGTCGTGCTCGCGTCCGCCGTCGCCGGGCCGTGGTACGCGCGGGCTGCCTATTACCGCGGCAATCCGGTCTATCCGTTTTTTCAAAGCGCCCTCGATGAAAGCGCCGCGCCGACGATTCGAGAAAGCAAGTTGCCGCTCGGGCGCACCCCGTGGGGACTGCTTGCGGCGCCCTGGGCAGTCACGATGCACGCTGAAGATTTCGGCGGCCGCGGACATCAACTCGGGGCGGCTTTCCTGGCGTTACTACCGGGACTGCTGATCGCGCGGCG
>JAWXBP010000193.1 GCA_034440135.1 Planctomycetia bacterium | reverse complement strand
CTCCCCCTCGCTTGCGCGTCGGGCTAGTGTCCTGTCAACTCTAAGAATTCGGGCTGGGTGCCACTGGCGGCTCGTCCGCCAGTGCGAGACGGACGCTGAATGCCGAGTCAATCCCAGCACTGGCGCACGAGCCGCCAGTGGCGCCCGTGCATCCGTAGGTTAAGTGTTGACAAAGCGCTAGTGATTGCGATTTCCAACAACGCGCTACCTATTGTCCGCCGAGGAAGGCAAGCAACGGCTATTTGCGCCCGCCTCGCGCCCTTCTTTCGCGCCGAAGCTCCCGGTAAGATGATCGCCATTGCTGGCGGTTTTCCCTTACTTCTCACATGGAGCGGCGCGTCCCCATGGTCAGAGTCGGCATCACGGGCATCGGGTTCATGGGCATGATCCACTACCTGGCCTACCAGCGGATCAAGGGCGTGAAGGTCGTCGCCATGTGCGAAAGCGACAAGAAGCGGCTCGAAGGGGATTGGCGCGGCATCAAGGGGAATTTTGGACCTCCCGGGGAGATGATGGACCTCTCCGGCGTCGATACGTATACCAACTACGACGAAATGCTGGCCAGCCCCAAGGTCGACCTGGTCGACGTCTGCCTGCCGCCGGCGCTGCACGCCGACTTCACGGTGAAAGCCCTCCAGGCCGGCAAACACGTGTTCTGCGAGAAGCCGATCGCCCTGAAGGTCAAAGAGAGCGAGCGGATGGTGGCCGCCGCGAAGAAGGCCGGCAAGCTGCTAATGATTGGCCAGGTGTTGCCGTTCTTCCCGGAGTACGCGCACGCCTACAAGCTCATCACGGGCGGTAAGTACGGCAAATTGCTCGGCGGCTTCTTCAAACGGATCATCTCCGATCCGCTCTGGGTGCCGAACTTCTACGATCCTAACCGCGTCGGCGGCCCGCTCCTCGATTTGCATATCCACGACGCGCATTTCATTCGCTTGCTGTGCGGCATGCCCGAGTCGGTCTACTCCAGCGGGCGCACGCGCGGCGAAGTGGTCGAGTTCCTCACCACGCAATTCGTCTACCCGGCGAAGCAACGCTTGAGCGTCACGGCCACCAGCGGCGTGCTCTATCAACAAGGCCGCTCGTTCACCCACGGCTTCGAGATCTACCTCGAAAAAGCCACGCTGCTCTACGATTTTCAAGTCATCGACGGTCAGCCGATCACCACGATGCCGCTCACGATCCTCGACGCGAAGGGCAAAGTCACCAAGCCCGAACTCGGCGCTAGCGACCCCATCGACGCCTTCGAAGCAGAACTGACCGCGGCAGCCAAAGCAGTAAAGACGGGCTCACCGTCCCCGATTTCCTCCGCCGATCTCGCCCGCGACGCGTTGATCCTCTGCCACAAGCAAAGCGAATCGGTGTTCAAGGGGAAGCTGGTGAAGGTGTAGCGCGACAGCTCACGATGCATTCGTAGAGGAGCCGGAAACGTCAGTGCCCGGAGCGCATTTGAAAGGACGATTGTTTCTATTCGCTCCGGGCGCTGACGCTTCCGGCTCTATTCGCGAATGCGGGGGTCATCGATACGGCGACCATCCAGCGCGCTGGACTTGCTGAGTCGGCCGCGCCGACTCACCGGTAGCAGGGCGCGCGCCCTGCTCTTCAGCCTTCGACTCCGTCCAGTCGGCGAATCGCCCGCCGGCAGGGTCGATGGCGATCTGTTTCTCCGCGATCAGGCGTTTGCCGCGCGGTGTGCGGTAGGTGACGATCAGTTTCAACTGGCGACTGTCAGGTGGTCGATTCGGCCAGGGCAATTCGAGAAAGAAGCCTTCGCCGACGGTGCGCCGTTCCCAAGTGCGGGCGAGTTCCGCCGAGGTGAATTTCCATTGCGCCACGCGCCCGCCGTCGCCCCGTTCGGAATCGACGAGAGCGAGCTCCACGTCGCCGGAAGTGCGGACCAACTCGCCGCGGGCATTACGCGGCTCCAAAACGACACTTAGTCCATCATCGCCGGGCTTGCCGTCGGCGTCGTAGCCGCCGGTTAACAGCCGATGGAAGGTAACGTCGTTGACGTTGGGATCCTCGATCGCGCCGCTTGCGCCCGGATCGAACGGCGGCGCGTCACTGGGTTCGTCGGCGTCAGGCGTGAAAGACGGCGCGTCGGTATCCGGCTCGCGGCGCGCTGGAAAATCCGGCAGCTCGATGCTCGGCGCACTTGGCTCGCTGTCACCACGGCTGCGTCGCGGAGTCTTCGATTCACCGCCGTCGAGCTCGTCGCGGAGACTGGCGTTCTCGCGCTGCGCGGAAGTCAGTTGCGCTTCCAAGTGCGCGTTCTCGTCTTCCAACGCGTAGATTTGATCTTCCAACAGCCGCATCTCACGATACAGCAACTGGTGATTGTGCGCATTCCGGCAGCCAGACGCTGACAGCGCAAAGAGTGCAACGGCGATGAAACATCCGTGTTTCATGCGAAGTGGAGAAAGTTCGAGCAGTAAAAGGGAATACGTGCAAATGAGAAAAGTAGTGTCATTAGTAACTACTTTACTCCTCTACACTTTTTCTCCTCCCGCTACTCCTTCTGCGTCTGTGTGTGATTGCCAATCCGTTCGATCACCTTGTCGATCAGCCCGTACTCCTGGGCTTCGATCGACGACATGAAGCGGTCGCGGTCCGTGTCCTGCTCGATTTTTTCCAGCGGGTGGCCGGTGTGCTTGAGCAGGATGCGGTTGAGCTTTTCCTTGACCTTCCGGAATTCCTTGGCGTGAATCATGATCTCCTCAGCCGTGCCTTCCATGCCGGCCATCGGTTGGTGAATCATGATTCGCGCATTGGGAAGCGCGAAGCGTTTGCCCGCGGCGCCGGCCGTCAACAACACGGCGCCCATCGAGGCCGCCTGGCCGATACAGTAGGTCGCCACGTCGCAGTTGATAAACTGCATCGTGTCGTAAATCGCCATGCCGGCGCTCACGCTGCCGCCCGGCGAGTTGATATACAGATGGATGTCGGCCTTGGGGTCTTCCGACTGCAGGAACAGCAATTGCGCGACGATCGCGTTGGCGACTTCGTCGTTCACGCCGGACCCCAGGAACACAATGCGGTCCTTGAGCAGGCGACTGTAAATGTCCATCGCCCGTTCTTCACGGCCGCTCTTCTCGATCACAAACGGAATCAGTGGCATGTGAGTGGGCCTTATTCTTCTTTGTCGTCTTCGGTCATGGGCGGCTTGGTAAGGATCTCGTCCACCAGCCCGTATTCTTTCGCTTCAACGGCCGTCAAATAACGGTCGCGGTCGGTGTCTTTGGCGATCCGCTCAATCGGCTGGCCGGTGTGACTGGCCAGGATCTCGTTGAGCACGTGCCGCGTCTTGAAGATCTCGTCCGCCTGGATCTCGATGTCGGACACCTGTCCGCCCACCGAGCCGTAGGGCTGATGGATCATCACCTTGGCATGCGGCAACGCGAAACGCTTGCCCTTGGCGCCGCCGGCCAGCAGCACCGCGCCGCCACTCGCCGCGAGGCCGACGCAGTACGTCGCCACGGGGCACGACAGCATTTGCATGGTGTCGTAAATCGCCAGCGTCGCGCTCACGCTGCCGCCCGGCGAATTGATATAGAAGTGGATTTCCTTGCGGCGATTTTCACTCTGCAAATACAAGAGCTTCATCACCAGTTCGTTGGCGTTGCCGTCGTGAATTTCGCCTTGCAGCAAGATCACGCGGTTTTCCAACAGCAAATCGCCCAGCGTCAACGCGCGCTGGCGCTGGTAGTCGCGATAGGCCGCCTGGGGATCAAACGACCCCGGTCGATAACTTCCGCTCATGGGACTCGATCTCGAGTTTTTGAATCTTGGTGTGAGAGCAGGGCCGCGCACCGAAAGCCGATACGCCACCGGCCGCGCGCCGGTCGCCAACCAGTGACCCCGTCGCCCACACCAGAATGGTAGCATGGCGGCGCAAACGGGGAAGCTCAGCTTCGATCAAGGGGCAGCTTGCGCCGACTGGACCGATCGTTAATTACCCATCTTGCCTTGCTCACGGCTTTTATCGCCGTCCGGCAAGGTGGATTCGGGGCCGGCGTTGTATTTCGCCTCGGGGATGTCACCGTCGTCCTCGCCGCCGCCAGCCGCTTGGTCCAGGGCCTCGGCGTCCTCCGAGTCGGTCTTGTATGGCGTATCGGTGAAAGTGGCTTCCTTGAGCACCATGTCGATCACCTTGCGTTCGATGATCTGATTGCGAAGCGTGTCCATCAGGCCGCGCTTTTGCAACTGGGCGCGCACCCGGCGGGGCGACTCGCTACTCTGCATGGCGATCAAGGCGATTTCCTTGTCGTAGTCTTCCGTCAGGTCTTCCACCTTTTCGTCTTCTGCGATCCGCTCCAGGATGAAGTGTTCCTTGAGCAACCGTGCGGTCGCCGACCGCGAGTTCTGTCGCAGCTCGTTTTCGTGAGCCAGGATCTGCTCGTCCGAGAAACCGCTCCGCCGCAATTCCAGTACCATCCGGTCCAGTTCGCGGCCCCATTGGCGACGCAACAAATCCGGCGGCAATTCCCAATCGGCATGCACCGTCAATGCGCCCAACACTTGCTCGCGTGCGCGGCGTTGTTGATGGAATTCCAGTTGCCGCGCCAGGTTCTTTTTGACGGCCTCGCGAAGCTCGTCCTCGCTATCGAAGTCTCCGACCGTTTTCAAGAACTCGTCGCTCAACTCCGGCGCTTCGAGACGCTTGACTTCCAGCACGTCGAACACGGCTTCGATGGATTTCCCACGGAGCGATTCGTTCGGGGCGTCCTCGGTCAACTTCGCTTTGCCAATACGCGTCTCGCCAGCCTTGACGCCCGCCATCAACTTGTCGAAAGCTTCGATCTTGCCGTCGCGGAAGCTCAACACCTTGCGGATGCGAATCACTTCCTCGGCGCTGCTGCTGATTTCGCGGTCGCCGTCCTTGAAAGTCAGCTTTGTGGAGATATAGTCGCCAGCCTCCGCGGGACCGTCGTGCGGCACCAATCGGCCTTGGCGCTCCAGCAACGACTTGATTTGCTGCTCGACGTCGACCTCGGTGAATTCACGGACCGGGCGTTCGACTTTCAGACCCTTCCAGTTGGGCACGTCGAATTCCGGCCGTACTTCCAGATTGAACTCATAGACCATCGGGCCTTCGTCCGGCACGTTAATGCCGACCGGGTCGATGTCCGGCTCGCTGATCGCCGCCAAGGCGTTGTCGTCGGTCGCCTGGGTCATGCTGTCCATCAACAGCGACCCCTTGATCTGATCGGTGATTTCCTTCTTGAAGCGGCTCTCGACGAGCTTGCGCGGCGCGCGACCGTTGCGGAAGCCCGGGATGGACGCCTTGCCCATCAGGTCGCTGTACGCGGCGTCGTAATACTTGTCGATGTCCTCACGCGGGATCGTGACCGTGATGTGGCGCTGGCAAGCGCCGGTCTTGTCGATCTTCACGTCCAGATTGAGGCGTTCCTTGGCGTCTTCCGCGCCCTCGACCGCCACCGCACCGGCTTCTTCTTCGCGTTCATCCGCCATGATTCACCCATCTCGACCGACAAAAAGCGGCACAGGCGGTCCGCTTGTCCACTGACAAACGAACCGCCTGGACCATGTAATCCTGGAAAACCAGAGCGGGTGATGGGATTCGAACCCACGACAGCCACGTTGGCAACGTGACGCTCTACCACTGAGCTACACCCGCGTGTGCTCGCAAAACGCCGGGCAAGTGCCACGCCTGGAGCGGGGCCGGAAACTGCGCGGCGCAAAGGCTTGCGCGATTATAGAACTGCCGTAAACGGATGCAAGGGTACTCCCCGAGCCGTTTGACACAGTCAGCCATCAGCCAGGAGACAACTCCGAGGACAATGTTCGTCGAAATCTCGCCTGGTTCCGAAGTGCATCGTCAATATCGCGCCTTTCGTCCCGTCAAAGGTTGTTGATACCCCACTTTTCCCTAGCTATAGTAAGGGTTTGCGATGCGCGACGGAAAAATCGGCCTAATCGGCCGAAAATCCGCCCGCGAAACGGATCGGCAGGGCGGCCGGACGGTACGGTAAGGGGCGGAGTGCCTCGCTTGGCCAGGCTATCCGTCGAGGGAGCCCCTCATGCGCGCGAAGTTAATTATCGTGGGTGGCAAAGCCAACCGCGCGGAAGTCCGCCTCAAGCTCCCCGTCATTGTCGGTCGGAGCCGTAAGGCCGGAATCGTCATCGACCATCACACGGTCAGCCGCCAGCACTGCGAACTATTCGAGGAAAACGGCGAAATCTTTGTCCGGGACCTCGGCTCGCTGAACGGCACGCACGTCTCAGGCGATCAGGTCCAACGCGCGCTTTTGGAGCATGGCGCCGAGTTGTGCATCGGCCCGCTGACCTTCCGACTCGTCTACAATCACCTCGCCAATACGGTCGCACCGTCGGCGGCTCCCACGGAAGACGCGGTTCTCCCCGACGCTCCCGCCGACCTGCCGGAACTCGCGGAAACGGTCGTCAACCTGCCGCGGATTGCGCGCCCGGAACCGCTCGAAGAACTCGTCAACGCCAGCCTACCCGATGCACCGCTGGTGGATCTTGGCGGCGACGATGGTTTCGATCTCGACCTTCCCGTTGATGAGGAACCGATTGCCGCGGCTGCCGAATCGATCGCGGAATCCCCCGAAGAACTCGATCTCTTGGGCTCGGACGACGACTCCTTTGATCTGGACCTGGAATCCCCGCTCGTTGCACCCGAAGCGCTCGATCCAGCCCCAATCTCAGCAACGAAGCATGATGAAATCCCAGCTGCGGACGACGACGAGCTGAGCTTCGACCTCTCGCCCATGCCGGAGTTGGAGGAGATTGCCCCGGTCGTCGCGGCGAAAACTCCGGCGCCGCCGCAGGCGCCTTTGACGAGCAAACCCGCCGAGTCGGCGGACGACGATGATTTCTTGGCGATGATGACCGAGGAAACCGTCGTCGTTGAGCGACCAGCCGCCAGGCCTGAAGCCGTCGAGGAATTGGCGGAAGTGGCGAGCCTGCCGAAAGCGGAAGCCGAAGTGCCGCCGAGCGGCGCGCCGGACGAAGATGACTTCCTTGCCATGATGACCGAAGAAACGATCGTCATGGAACGGCCGCCGGCGCCGCCGACCGAGGACGCGGAGTTGTCGTTCGACGATCCTGAACTCCTTGAGGCAACAAGTTCCACGGCGTCGGCAGTCAAGACTGAGGACGAGAGCGAACTGGATTGGCTGGACGTCGAAGAACCGCCTCAAACGGCCGAGCCGGCGGACGTCGACCTCAATGAACTCGCGGCCAACATGCCGCCCGCCTTTTCCAGCGCCGAGACACAGGTCATCGACGAGATCGACGAGCTCGAGGAGCTCGCCTTCGACGAGCCAGTGGCCGAGAGTGCCGCGCCCGTGCCACACGTCGAAACGACGCGGCCCGCGAAGAAAAAACGCGGCCTCTGGCCCTTTGGCCGCCAGAAAGCAGCTGCCGTGGAAATCGCGAATGACGTTGTCGACGAACTCGAACCGGTTGCCGAATCGCCCGTTGCTGAGACGTCGGTTGCCGCGTCGTCCGTGACCGAGATGCTCGGCGGGAAGACGGTCGTCATGGGCAATCGCAATTCTGAGGGCGCTGAATCGACGTCGCCGAACGACGATTCCATCGTCGATATCAGCCTGACCCACGAAATTTCGCATGAAACGACGGTGGTGATCGACGACGCGGAATGGTTCGCGGATGAGACGCCTGCGTCGCCGACTGAGAAGCCGAAGCGCGGATTGTTCGGCCTGAAACGCAAAGCCAAATCGGCAGCGGCGCTGGATGCGGCGCAGGCAGAAATGCCCGTCCCCGCCACGCAAGCGGTGGCCGAAGCGACAGGCACGGCGACGACGAAGCGCGGCTGGTGGCCGTTTTCCAAGAAGGGGGCGGCCAAGTCCCAGAAACCGGTGGCGGAAGTCGCTCCGACCGCTGCGCCTGCGGGCTCCGCGCCCGCGGCGACAGTGGGTTCCCCTTCGCCGGAGTCCTTCGAGTTTTCCGACGCGGAACTCCTAGAGATCACCGCCGAAGGCCCGCCGCCAGCCTCGGCCGCGCGGAACCCCCAGGAATTGGCCGCCGACGAGGTGCTCGACTTCGAACTGGATTTGCCGCTCGAAGAAACGTCCGGCAATATCAAGCCCGTCTTGTCCGACGCGCCCCCGCCGGCCACAGGAGCGGACGACGACGACTTCCTTGATTTTCTCGCCGAGGAATTGCCAAGCACCAAGCAAAAGCCTCGCGGCTGAGCTCGCCGTCGAGCTAAGACCAGCGCCAACACGCACGGCAATAGGAACATCAAGAGCATTGCGCTGGATACAATTGCTTTGAGTATCCACCACGGTGTTCCACGATCGACGGTGATGGAATACACAAACAGCGCCAACGACGAGAGCGGCCAGTATGCGGCGGCGCCTAAGACACCGAAGCCAAGCAGCATTTCGAAACCCACGAAGGGGTCTTGGCCCGGTAACTGCATTTCGAGCCACGCTGCGTACAAAATCAGCGCAAACACCGCGATGCAGGGAATTGCGTTCAGCAGCAACCCGATGAACAGGGTGTTACTGAGCCACGGATACGGGGGCAGCTTCAGGTCATCGGTAGTCGCCACGTGCGGCGCCAATGGTGAAGCGTAAGGGTTGGAGGCATCCACTCGCGCATTCCCATGATCTTAGTCCAATTCATCAGCGGACGTTGACATCACCATACTAAGAATCAGGCCGCAGCCCAACATCCATAGCGCGAGCATGATTGCCGCGGTAACGGACTTGAATCGCCACCATCGCGTATAGCGATCCACAGACGCGGTGTAAATCACCGCCGTCAACGACGTGATCGGCCACATCACCATCAGCCACACGATGTTGATCAACCCGCAGGCCTTGACCATGTCGATCCAGAGAGCAGGCGCTCCGAGACGCTCTAGGCTCCGTCTAACATCCGGCAACAGTTCACTGAGCGGTATAGCGACAATGTTCATGAAGAGCGCCGCAGTAATTGCCCGGGAAGCCCAAGGCCTCGGAGGTGCTTTGACGTCGAATTCATATTGAAGCGGCGCCTCCGCGACCTTCGGCGATACATAAGGATTCATCTCGTCGCTCATCCAATTCCTCCCTCTTGCCGTATGCCGCGATTTTCATTGCGTGACTCGACCCTTCCCAACGGCGCCGCCTCCTATTGCCGTGTTCTTCGTGCCCCGTGGTGAACCCGCGTGAGCATCGGCACAAAAACCTTGCGCAAAGCTCACACACTTTCCCTGTGGAAAAGACGTAGTATTGAATTGGACAACCTGCCGCATTGGCCGATGGCGGGGAACGCACAACCCACCGGCAGTCGATGTCCCAACGCCGTTCTCCCGGACGGCCTTGTTTTATTGGCGGAGTAGTTGAGGCATGTCGCCTTACCGAGGTCGGCTACAGTAGCGGTAATTGAATTACAAACTCGGTTCCGCCCCCTTGCGCCCCTTGTACCGATAACTCGCCGCCGTGCTGCTGAATGATGCGCCAGCATTTCGGCAAGCCCATGCCGAGCCCTCGCCCGGCTTGTCGCCCTGAATAGTACGGATCGAAGATCAGCCCGCGTTCCTGCGTCGAGATGCCCGGGCCGTTGTCGCGCACAAAGATCGTCGTCCCCTGCACGTCGATGGAAACGATCCCGCCGTCGCTAACGGCATTCAACGCGTTCTCGATCAGCCCGCGCAGCGCCGTAGAAATCTGCGCCGGGTCGATGGAGATCTCCACCGGCCTGGAAAACGTGGAGTCGATCCGCACGCCGCGCTGATCCGCCGCAGCGCGAACGCGCTCAATGGTTTCGCGGACCAATTGCGTTAAATCTGTATCTTGTTTCACCGGCGCCGGCGGCCGCGCGAAGAGCATCAAATCGGCGATCATCTCATGCACGCGCGTCGCTTGCGTTTTGATGAGCGCCAGGTCCGCGCGCCGCGCTTCGTCCGTCTCGCCGCGCAACAGTAATTGCGCCCGGCCGGAGATCACCGCCAGCGGATTGTTCATCTCATGCCCGGCGCCGGCTGCAAACTCGGCCAGCGCGGTGAGCTTAGCTTCGTCGAGGGCGTGACTAAAGTCGCCAAGCAATTGTACTATGCGAGAGCGCAGCCCGAGCACGCTTCGCAGCCGCGCAAGGGCCGCAAGATGCGCCGGCGAAATCGCATCATCACGATTATCCTCTCGCGAATATCGCGCGAGCAATTCCTGCAAGCAGTGGATCGTTCGCCGCTCGTCGCAGTCTCCGGTCAGTCCGAATTCCGTCGCAAGTACCGCGAACTCGGGCTCGGTTGCCAACGCCGCGCGCACATGCGCGGCGCGAACTACGCCGTCCTCCGCCAACACGGCATCGAGCAACGACAGCAACGTTTCGACTTGCCAGTTCGCGAAGTTCACGCCGGCGCTCACGAGATTCAAATCGAGGCACAAGCAAGGTGAACGGAACCCATTCACCCGCCTGGTTGCCTCCAACCTTTCGTGTGTTTCGCGTGTTTCGCGGTTCACGCTCGTCCGTTACACGTTCGCCGCTTCCATATCCAGCAGTTGGCACATCCGGTCGACGAGTTGTTCGATCTCGAACGGCTTGTGCATGAAATCGTTGGCCCCCGCGGCGCGGAGGTCTTCGATCTTGTCGTCTTCCACCATGCCGGAGATGCAGATGATCCGCACCGAGTCCATGGTGCTGTCGCCGCGGACTCGCTGGCAGACTTCGCGGCCATTGATGTCCGGCAGCATCACGTCCAGCACAATCAGTTCGGGACGGTATTCCTTGACCATCATGCCGGCGTCGAAACCGTTGTTGACGCTCCGGGTTTCGAACCGGCCGTCCCGCTCCAGCACTTCCGTGATCAGCTCCACCAACTCGACGTCATCGTCGACCACCAGCACCTTCCGTTTGCCGCTTTCCAGCGCGTCGGTCGGAATCTGGTTGTCCTTCATGAACTGGTACAGTTCCGCCCGCGGAATGCGGCGGAAGCGGCTGCCCGGAACGCGAAAACCGCGCAGTTGTCCGGAGTCAAAACAGCGAATGATGGTTTGTTGGCTGACTTTGCAAATCTTGGCCGCTTCGCCCGTCGTGAAGACATCCTTCATGGGTTTACCACCCTTCTCCTAGCCGATGGTGGGCTAGTCTAGGCAACCTCCAAGACAGCTCTATCCACAAGAGCCGCCCGGC
Source organism: Planctomycetia bacterium (assembly GCA_034440135.1). Classification (NCBI taxonomy): domain Bacteria; kingdom Pseudomonadati; phylum Planctomycetota; class Planctomycetia; species Planctomycetia bacterium. Next base: position 5,946 of record JAWXBP010000193.1, on the reverse strand, counting down.
GGAGGTCCAGTCATCCGTGTCACACTAGCCGTTGGCGTCAACGCCCGAGGGTCCGCCCTCTTCTGGGAAGCCAGGCTCCCTGGGGAACCAAGATTCCTAAATCCTTTGTCCGCTGACGCTTTCGCATTCCGCAGGCTCTTCCGGTTCTTCCCGAACTACCGGACTTGCCACGTCGAGCAATTATAGCCAGGCGAAATATCGAGTCAATATCGATTCATTCGACGCAAGCGCCAACACGACAATGACTTACGACAATCGCCACGGAACCGCCAGAATTACCAGTTACCCGGTTCGCGTAATTCCCCCGCCCCAAAACGTCGGGTATAGCTCACCCAGCTTCGGGATGTGAATGCGGGAAATGCGTTTGGAAACGCGGAGGCGCAGAGGCGCGGAGAGCGACAACACTAGCCCGTAGCGCCAGCGAGGGAGAGCCGACATCGGTGATCGTTGGACGTGAACGCCCAGCGAATCTCCGACCAGTAACTGCGAACAACGTTTCGCTAGACACCTTGCACAGCTGGCGTGTCAGATGTGATACATGCCTTCGGTCGGCTCTTTCGTGCGGTCGAGCAGATCGCCGAACGAGAGGCCGTCGAGCATTTCACGTTCGACTTGCAACACTTCGCGCCAGGCTTCCTGTAACACCCGCGCGGCAATCGATTGGGGCAGTGCGCTGTTCGTTGGACCGTCGTCTGGGCCGTCGATGACGGTCATCACCGCACCGAGAGAAACCTCGTCCGGCGACTTGATGAGCTGGTAGCCGCCGGCGGCCCCGCGCGTGCTGGCGACGTATCCAGCGCCTTTGAGCTGCAGCAGGATCTGCACCAGAAAACGGGGCGGAATCCCGTGTTTTTCGGCAATTGCCCCGATCCGCACCGGTTCCGCCGAACCATACGCCGCCGCCAATTCGAGCATGGCGATGCAGGCGTATTCAGTCTTGGCGGAGAGTTTCATGGGGCAGTTTGAAGTTTTCAGTTTTCAGTTTTCAGTGAGAATTTCAGTCCGTATCCCAACTGAAAACTGAACACTGAAAACTTCAAACTCGTCCTCAGTCCTTAGTATGCAATCCACACTCGGTCTTCTGAAATCCGCTCCAGCGGCCGGCGCGTTCGTCTTCGCCGAACATTACCGCTCGCGTGCAGGGCCAGCAGCCGATGCTCGGGTAACCCTGGTCGTGCAGCGGGTTGTACGGGACGTCGTGAGCCGTGATCAGCTTCCAGACGTCCTGCTTCGTCCAGTTCGCCAGCGGGTTCACCTTCACCAGGTTGAACTTCTTGTCGACACCGACGATCGGCGCGTTCGCCCGGTCCGGGCTCTGGTCGCGGCGAATGGCCGTCATCCAGGCGTCCCAGCCCTCGGCCGCCTGCTTGAGGACCTTCACTTTGCGATCGGCGCAGCACTGGTCCGGGTTCGTCTTGTACAGCGGGCCGCCGTGCTTGGCCTCGTATTCGGCCACCGTCAGCTCCGGCTGCTTCATTTCGACCAGGATTCCGTACCGCTGGGCGATGCGCTCCCGCAATTCCAGCGTCTCTTTGAATTGATAGCCGGTGTCCAGGTTGAACACATGCACTCGCGGCTCGATCTCCGCCAGCATGTGGATGATCGCACAGCCTTCCGGGCCGAATGCCGTGGCCATCGTCAGCTTGGGAAAGTAGTGCTCCACGGCCCAAGCGATAATCTCCTGCGGCGTCGCCGTTTCGAGCTTCTGGCTCGATTCCGCCAGGAAAGCGATCTCCTCATCGGAGAACACCTTCGGCCCAGACGAGGGCGCCGGCGCAGGTTCCGTAGTTTCCAGGACGGGCATTTCAGGCACGTGCAGCTTGAGTTGGGGCCGGTAAGTCACCGGCGAGGCAGTCGTTTTGCGAGCAGCGGTCGGCGTGCTCATGGCATTCAATCCTTCGTCAGGTAATGGATCGCCGCCAAGGCGTGGGCAATCATACTAATGTTGCTCATCTAAGTCAACATTAAGCCTAGCCCACCAATCGATATCGACGCTTCCCAGTCCGATTCTGCAACCTAGACCGCTTATCCCGTGGCCAATACCGGCGTTTAACCGCGAAACACGCGAAATGGCGCGAAAGGGAGGACGAATTGATTCACGGACTACACGGAAAGACACGGAACAAGAGAGCATTCATTTCCGTGTCCTTCCGTGTATTCCCTGGACCATTCTGCCTTTTCGCGTTCTTTTCGCGTGTTTCGCGGTTAATTCTCCTCCTCGCGTCTGCGCTTGAACTTGCGCCGCGGCGTCGCCACAATCTCCTTTTCCAGGTGGAACTTGCGGCAATCGCGATCGAGCGGACAAGGCGGGAATCTATGGCGGCGGAGACATTCTTGGCGGTCGATCTGGGGGCCTCCAGCGGCCGGGTCATGGCCGGTTCCTTCGACGGGCGGCTCCTGGCCCTGGGCGAGGTGAACCGCTTCGAGAACGGGCCCGTCGTCGTTGCGGGCAGCAAACATTGGGACTTGCTGCACCTCTGGTCGCACGTTTGCCGGGGGCTGACGGCCGCCGGGGCGAAGTACGGCGATCAAATCCGCAGCGTCGGCGTCGACACCTGGGGGGTCGATTTCGCCCTGTTGGGACGGAACAACGTCCTGCTCGGCAACCCGAACCATTATCGCGACCACCGCACCGACGGCATTCTCGACAAGGCGTTTCGCCTCGTGAGCCGAGAGGAGATTTTTCATCACTCCGGACTGCAGTTCATGCAGTTCAACACGCTGTATCAACTGCTGGCGATGAAATGGGCCGATTCGCCGCTGCTGGAAATGGCCGAATCGCTGCTGATGATGCCCGACGTCTTCAACTGGCTGCTTACCGGCGTCAAAGTGAACGAGTTCACCAACGCCACCACGACGCAGTTCTATAATCCCACACGCGGGCATTGGGCCGCCGATCTCTTTGAGCGATTCCAGTTACCGCTTCACATCTTGGGCGAAATCACGCAGCCCGGTGCGAAGCTTGGCCACTTGCGCCAGGAACTGGCCGAAGAAACCGGGCTGAACAATGTCGAAGTGGTGCTACCGGGCACGCACGACACCGCCAGCGCCGTGATGGCGGTCCCCGCCCGAGGCGTCGGCGCGGAGAAGCCCGATTGGTGCTACATCAGCTCCGGCACCTGGAGCCTGATGGGCCTGGAGCTGCCGCGCCCCGTGGTGAACGATCGCTGCCTGCAACTCAACTTCACGAACGAGGGGGGCGTGGGCGGCACGATTCGACTGCTGAAAAACATCGGCGGACTCTGGCTCATTCAGGAATGCCGCCGCATCTGGGCGAAACAAGGTTGCGAATTCACCTGGGAAGCGCTGTTACGCTTGAGCGCCGAAGCGCCGCCGCTCGTCTCGATGGTGAACCCGGACGACGCCACGCTGCTTGCTCCGGCCGATATGCCGCACGCCATGCGCGACTACTGCCGCCGTACCGGACAAGCACAACCTGCCGATGAGGGCGCCATGGTGCGCTGCGCCCTGGAAAGCCTCGCCCTCCGCTACCGGCAAGTCCTTGGCCATCTTGAAGAACTCGCCGACACGAAGATTCGCACGATCCACATCGTCGGCGGCGGCGCCCTCAACCGGCAACTCTGCCAATTCACCGCCGACGCCTGCAACCGCCGCGTGATCGCCGGCCCAGTCGAAGCCACAGCCATCGGCAACGTCATGATGCAAGCCGCGGCAGCCGGCGCCGTCAGCAACATCGCCGAAGCCCGCGAAGTCATCCGCCGCTCCTTCTCAGTGGAAGAGTATGAACCATCGGAGCATCGCGAAGCCTGGGAAGCGGCTTATGGGGTGTTTGAACGGTTGACGGGGTGATGGACATCGCGACATGCAGTAGAATTCCTGGCAACTGCTTGTTCGAGGAATGCGACCACTCACGTATTTCCGCAAACTCGACGGGTTGGGCCAATCTACGATTTTGCCATGATCGACGATGACCTTGATTCGATCAACAAAGCATTTCAAGAGGGGAGTCAGCATAGTAGCGCTGCGCGTCAGTGTGTTGAGCACTTTGATGAACATCTCCTCGCAGCGGAAAAGTTTCGTGACGCGGCAATCAAGTGTTCGACACTCCTGATTAAAACCGCACTTGATCCAATCGGAGACGAGTTGCGGATGTTGTGCGACTACTACGCTTATGAAGCGGAGCGCTCTCGAGCATTTTGGCACTATGAACGACATGAAGCGGCAGAATCGCTCCATGCACTACAACTAGCAGGGATTTGCCTTGACCGGCACATCCTCGTACTGCGCGAGCAGTTAGCTGCGACGAGTGAGGTTCCAGAGCACCGACTCTTAAGCTTTCTAGAAAAGGCGGAGTTCTATCGTCACGTCGTTGGCGTTACTGAGGTTGCATTTCGCGCGCGAGAGTCCTGGGACAACAGCCGTTTCATTGACGCATTTGATCTCTACCGGGAAGCCATCGACAAATGCGCACGATTGGCAGAAACTGCAAGAACACGAGGAGACTACGCAGGACACCGAATCCTTTTGGGCAATCAGTACGGCTATGTGGCAAATGCGTGTGCCGCTGCAGCGAAACACATCGACACAACGCGTCAGCTTCATGGTCCGATACCACCGGAAGTTGCGTGTCAGTTGCTGCAGCTTTACTTGGACGCATTTCGCGCTACAGCAGTAGCCTCGACTTCCAACCCTGAGCGATCACAATATCGTGAACTGATTTCGGATTGTAGATCACACATCGAAGGAATGTTGATCGACAACAAGCACGAATGGCGTTTCCTCATTCTGCAGTTTAATAGCGACGCCGAACTTCACAAAGTGATGGCGTCACTTGATCCGGACGTTTACTTTCGAATTGTGAATGGTGCAGCGACGACGAGCGGTGAATCAATGAACTCAACGATGACAGTCCTTCTACTTGCGTCAAATCCTATGGACACTGCCCAGTTGAGGCTGGACGAGGAAGCTAGGTCGATCGAGGAGCATGTTGACAGATCTGATGGCCGAGACTTGCTCAAACTGAAAACGTCTTGGGCCGTACGCGCAAGCGACCTTCAGCGTGAATTGCTGAAACACAAACCGACCATCGTCCACTTCCGCGCGCATGGTTCGGCAACTGGCGAACTGCTTCTCGAGGACGTCAATGGGCAAGGCATGGCAATAACCGAAGAAGCACTTGCAGGTCTATTTAAGGCGTTGCAAGGACAGGTGCGATGTGTGGTGCTGAACGCATGCGATTCACTTAAGCATGCGCGAAAACTCAAGAAGCACGTTGACTTTGTCATCGCGATGTCGTCAGAAAGCGACGACGACGCTGCAATCGCGTTCTCGTCACACTTTTATCAAGCGATTGGCTTTGGTCAATCGATTGCGAGATCGTTTGAACTCGGGAAGAATGCCGTTGCACTGGTGGGAATTGAAGGGCCGAAAGTTCCGAAGCTGTTGGTAAGAGCAGGTGCTGACGAGAAGTTGCCACTCATCAACACGGTGCTCCAGCAAGCGGACTCGCCGCTGCCGCAACTTGCTGCGCTGTGTGATGTGACCGTCCAGAAGTGGCGGCGCTTTGATCATCTTCAATTTCAGGTCGACAAAGCGCAGCATTTTCTTGCGGAGTTTTCGGAATCGCTATTCGGGTTTTCAGAACGTTTCGCAAGTGGCTTGAAACCGTCGGATTGTAACCAACTGAAGGCATTTGCAGCCGATCTGCACAAACTTGCAAACATGATCGTTCAGAAACCGCGTTTAGCGTCAATTGATACGGGCAATCCAATTGATGGCCATGAGGAACGAAGGTTCAAGGATGAGGCCGAAGAATTAATTGAAAGTGTCGTCACATTTGCAAAGCGACGGGCGTAACCCTTGTTGTGGCACGGTCCGGAGACGATCGGTATCTACTTCCACTGTCTCTTGTGATTGACCTGGCGTAACTCTTTTTGTACACCACTCTTCCGTTGGCCATGACGGCTGGGGAAGGAGGGTGTGATG
>JAWXBP010000192.1 GCA_034440135.1 Planctomycetia bacterium | reverse complement strand
GCACGCGAGGGGACACCGCCGCAGCTGGCGTCGAGCGCATAGCAAGTGTCGCCCTTGAGACACTGGCACCGTTATTACAGGAGGCGCACAGCTTTCCGGGATCATCGGGCTGCCGGACGCGGATATCGATCTGCCAGATGCAGATAATGTCGGGAAACCCAGTGTTTTCCGGCCCCAACCCCAATTTTCCGAAGCTGATACGCGCGCGCACGCGAGGGGCGCTGCCCTGGTTGCCGATGCCCCCGCCAACACCTGCGCCACAATTTACCCACATTGGTCCGCCCTGATAGGCTTACATCAGGGCTGAAGGGGATAGGGTCATGAACGGATTGTTGCTGGTTCGCATTGCGGGGATCATTGTAGGCATCGCGACGCTGCTGCGTGTCGCGACTAACGAGGGGATTGTCACTTACGATCCGCTGTTCCTGGCGTGGATGGATTGTCTCAGCGACATCGTGGAGCTGGGCTTTCTCACGAAGCTCATCGGGCCGTTCCTGCATTGGGGCATCGACGTCGTCAGAGGCCTCGGCATCAGCGTGCCCGATCTTCAAGATGAGTGGCGGCCTGCGTTCGTCTTCAGCATGCTGCTGTTCGGGGCGGTTGCGCGACATAGCCGAGGTGGGTGGCTGCTCTCTGTCGCACCAGTTGGTGCGCTCGCAGTCGCAGTCTGTGCTGGGCTGAGTGGGTCCCTCGCGCCCGTCGCCTTCGTCGCCGCCGCCGCCGTCGTCGTCGCCGTCGTCGCCGCCGCCGTCGTCGCCCCCGTCGCCGTCGCCGTCGTCGCCGCCGCCGTCGTCGCCGCCGCCGTCGTCGCCGCCGCCGCCGTCGCCGCCGCCGCCGCCGCCGTCGTCGTCGCCGCCGCCGTCGTCGTCGCCGCCGCCGTCGTCGTATACTTGTTCGCTGGCTTTGTCGAGAGCAGGGGCGGCGGATGGCGGGCGCTGTTAGCCAATTCGAATTTCAACATCGGCATCGACATCCTGTTCACGATGGCGATTTCCTTTGTCATCGCAGTGGCCGCTGCCAACCCGCCGATTTGGTGAACGACACGCCCCTGCACGCTGTCCCTGAGTCAAGTTGACTCAGATTGCACCACCTTGAACTGGCTGGAAGGCGGTTGATATAAACTCAGTACGAACGTACAGTGTTTAGAAACTGAGGTGCTGACGGCATGGCCAAGGGCAAATTCGTCGCCTACTTCCGCGTATCGACCGACAAGCATGGCCGTTCGGGCCTGGGGCTTGAGGCGCAGCGCGCCGCCGTCATGACGTACCTGAACGGCGGGCAGTGGCAGTTGGCGGGCGAGTTCACCGAGGTCGAGAGCGGTCGGCGCAAGGACCGACCGCAACTGCTGAAGGCGATGGAAACCGCCCGCAAGGCGAAGGCGACGCTTATCATCGCGAAACTAGATCGCCTGGCGCGCAACGTGCACTTCATCTCGGGCCTGCTTGAGGCCAAGGTTGACTTCGTCGCCGCCGACATGCCCGAGGCCGATCGCACGTTTCTTCAGATGGTCAGCGTCTTCGCCGAGTGGGAAGCCCGCAAGATTTCCGAACGCACCAAGGCCGCTCTGCAGGCCGCCAAGGCCCGGGGCAAGCGCCTGGGCTGGTCAATGCCGTCTCGGCGCAAGGAACAGCCGGTAGCCGCTGAAAAGGGTGCAGCCGCGAACGCGACGCGCGCGGATCAGTTCGCCGAAAACGTGTTGCCGGTTATCAGGTCCATCCGGGCTGCCGGCGCAGCAACTCTCGCCGAGGTCGCGGTCGCGCTCAACAACAGAGGCATTCGCACGGCACGCGGCGGTCAGTGGTATCCGATGACGGTGCGCAATATCGAGTTGCGGCCCCAATCATAAGTCCCGTAGTACTGTGCCGAGGCGCGCAGCACTTGGAGGTCGGCGCATGCGAAGGGTTTTCTTTGGGGTAGCTGCGACCGTCGCGGCCGTTGAACTGTTTCTGCTGCTCGCGAACGCACGCATACTTGTTCGTGAACGGCGCGTGTCGCCGGGCGAGCATGTTGTCGTTGAAGGTTACGGGAACCTGTCCGAAAGTGCACAAGACAGCTTGGTGTGCACTTACTTCGACGGACGCGCCCTGCGTGACAAAGTCTATTGGTATTCGCCAAGCAACACGCTCGGGCGGGACGCCTGTCCGTTCTTGGCGTTCTCCCCAAGCCAGTCGTGATCGTCGCGTCATCGCCTGCGAGCAACGTTTCAGTGCGGTTTGAGCGAAAGCCGGAAAACGCCCACAGCAGACCCCAGCCGAGCGCCAACACAACTGCTGGAGGGATCGCCATAAACAAGACGGCCATTCCCAAAATCTCCCGCACGAATGCCGGATGACGCGCTTGATCTTCGCGGAACGACGATAGAGCACTCGCAACTTCAGCCTGCGAAAGTGGCCACGTGCTCGTGGCCGCGCCAGTGCCTGGCAATGCGCCAAATCTCGCGCGAAACTTTTCGGCGACCTCCGGATGCTCTTTCAGATAATTGAGGTCGGCTTGGGTCGGAATTCCGCTCGGGTTGTCACGGTCGGTGCAATAAGACTTCCGCTGCGCCGCTGCCGCGCTTGCAACCACGGCTGTCACGACTGCCTGTTCATCGTCGGATACGCTGACCTCGACGTCGTATCGGCAAAATACCGCCAGACGTGAAATTCCACGCGCGATGTCGGGTTGGTCGCTCCAGATGATCGAGGCAATCATGATGCCCCAGAGCACAGTCGCGATTATCCAGAACCGAAACAGGCCACGTGACCAATTCATCTGAGATACCTCTCGCCAGCCATATGCACGCGACGCGTACCATATTTCGTTGAGCTTGGCCTGTGTCCCCGCGAACATTCAGACTACCCGCACCGGCGACTGATTCGCCGGTTGCCGTGAAAGTCGCGGCATCACGCCACAAATGAAAAGCCCGGCACTTTTCAGCATGTAAAATCGCGTCCAACTTCGACCCCACCATCGTTGGGTACTAAGCCATTGATAGGATGATCGGATCGAGCATTTAAGAGGGGTCACGGTTGGACGCGAAACGCGATACCACCGAATTCAACTATTCCGCAATGAATGCAACAGGTTAGATCGCTTGACGGGTGGGGTCACCGTCGGACGCGATTTTACACTTCAAGACGCTGCAGACGATGGGGGACCGACGCGCACTCTGTGTTACAAATGCAGCCGAGCGGAAAAAGCCTCGTCTTTCTTTTCGCGTCTTCGCGCTTTCGCGTGAATCCTTTTTTGCGTTCTGCGACGCGATTTACGGTTCGCTGAAACGCCGTTCTAAGCCTTCAAATCGATAATCGGCTGCGCGTTGCTTTCCGAGACCAGGGCCACCAGCAAGTTGCTGATCAGCCGCCCCTTCGCATTGTCATCGAGCTTGACGGTGCCGTTCGCTTCCAGCTGCAGGAGAGCGCCGTCGGCCATCTTGACTGCGTTCTCGGTGATGATGCGCCTGGCACTGACCACGGCCTCGGCCTGTTGGCGGCGCAACATGGCTGAGGCGATTTCAGGGGCGTAGGCCAAATGCGACAGCCGCGTTTCGGTGACACGAACGCCCGCGATCTTCAGCCGCTCCTGAAGTTCGGCCTGAAGGTCGGCTGCGATCTTTTCCTGTGACCCGCGCAGCGACTCGACGCCGTCGTCGGAGTCGTAAGGGTGACGGCTCGCCAAAATGCGCACCGCCGTCTCGCTCTGGACCGCTACAAACTCCCGGTAATTGTCGACGTTGAGCGCCGCGCGCGCGGAGTCTTCGACATGCCAGACGATCACGGCGCCGATCTCGATCGGATTGCCGCGCTACTCGTTCACCTTCAGTGTCTTGGTGTTCAGGCTCACCGTTTTGCGCGACACCGTCTCGCGCGTCGTGAACGGCAATACCCAATAAAATCCGGCGCGTTTCAGTGTTCCGGCATAGCGGCCAAAGAACAAGATGACCCGCGACTCGTTCGGGTTATTGATGACCAAACTTGGCACCAGGATCACGAACAGAAATCCGGCGATGACATATAAGGGCAGGGCCCAAGCCTCTTCTGGCAAATACTGCGTCATGAAAGCCAGTATGATCTCTTGCTTCATGAACGCATAAACCGCCCCCGCGATCAATGCACCGATCAGCAGAAATCCGTTGATGGCAACGGTCCCCGTTTCCTTGATTCCGTTCACCGTGCCCCCAAAGCTTGGTTGGCACTTGCATATCAGACAGCGGCAGGAATTGAAATCAAAGCCGGGGGGGCAAACAACCTCTGAGGGAAGCTGCGCCAGGACATTCTGACTTTCTCGCGCGACCGGTCAGTTCACGCCGTGAAATCGGGCTCTCCGGCGCGTATCAGGTTGCACACCAGATCGTTGAGCGGCACGCCGATGCCGTGCCTGGCGGCCAGCCGCAGCACCACTTCGTTGCGCGCTTGCCATTCCGTGGCGCGCCCTGCCAGCCGGTCCACAACGATTGACCCCATGTGCACATGCGGCCCCTTCGACATGAAGGCCCACAAACGGTCGCCCAGATCGTCCGCCAGCTTCGCTCCTTCCGCTTGACCCACCGCGACCACTTCGCGGGCAAGGGCACGATAGAGCCTCGCCACGCCCTCATCCTTCAGTACCTC
>JAWXBP010000191.1 GCA_034440135.1 Planctomycetia bacterium | reverse complement strand
TGCATTCCCCCTCCAGCGTCCCTAAACTAAACCCCGTTCACCCCCGAGCGCCACACTTTTCAACCGCCAAGCGCTGCACAATTCAAGCGCCGTTTACACCCGTTCGTCTGTTACTCGCGCGCGGTTTCTCGCGAGTCGGTTTCTTCGCTGAGTGCAAAGCGCTATTGGTGGAGACCTTCGGAGCAGAGCATACGGACCTTGCCAAGCAACTTCACGATGCGTTGGTGTTGCCGACATTTGGAGCGAAAGAGGAAGCCTATCAAGAGCTCGTTGACGTGGCGCAACATCATCCGGAATTGCCAACGGTGTGCCTGATTCTCGGCGACCTCTGGGAGCGAATCGGTCGACTGGACAAGGTCGAGCAACTCTGGAAACTGGCGGCACGGCGCGCATCCAATGCACCTCACATCAAGCACAGTATCAAGGTCCAATTTGAAGACCTGCGCCGAGGATCACCAGGCGGAACGTCCGAAGTGGTGGCCTCGACCGGATCTCATTCGCCTGACTCCAACACGGCCACGCACATCGGCCAGGACGGTAAGAGTTCCGCAATCGAAGATAAGGGCGACAGGCGGCCGCAGTTGCCTGAAACCGCGCACGAGTAGTTCCAATCGGCAAATCGTCCACAGTCAAGCGCCGTGTCGCGCCAGCGGTGGGCGCAGCCTGACAATTCGTCCGTCGCGACACTCGCGTTGTCGAGCGTAGCGAGGAACCGGGAGATAACGACAAGCACCGCGCGGTCAGAACGTTCCGGAGCCATCCTTGCAAAAGCCAGAACGTGGGCTGAGGCGGGGCCGTGAACCGCGAGCGGCTCGAACTCGCCATCGCTTAAAAGCGCCGGCCACTTGCGCCGCAAGTCGAGCAACCTCCACGTCACAAAATGTTTGCAAAGTGGCGAACTGAGCTGATTTGAAAGACTCTCGGCGAATTGATCCGGCGACTGCTCGTGGTCGCCTATTTCACAAAACTGCTCCAGGGCGTTCAAACGCGCACCGTAGTCGACTGGTCGCCGATTATCGGGGTCGACAAGACTGAAATCCCATTGCTCTTGGCCTTGATAAATGTCCGGACATCCTGGCAACGTCAACTTGAGAGCCAATTGGCAAAGCGAATTGCAGAGTCCGTAAGTCACGATCTGCTGTTGGAATTCGCGAAACGCTTGCAGGAAGCGATTCGAGCCCGCGGGTTTCAGGACGTGCGCTACGAACTCCCGCAACGCGTCGTCATAGCGGTGATCCGGGCGAATCCAACTCGTGTATTGCTTGGCTTCACGCGTGGCTTTCTCCATGTACTGTTGCAGGCGACGCACCAATTCGGCGTGTTCCTCGGCGCCAGGCGGTTCAAGCGGCCAGATTCCCAAGAGACTCTGATAGAACAAGTATTCATCGTTGCGGCTCGGGGCGGCACTGCCTTCGATGTCAACACGCCAGCGGCGATTCAGACGCGACCAGCGATGTACGGCGGCGCGCCATTGTCCCGGCATTTCCGACAATACGTTCAGCCGCGCGCGAACGTCTTCGGTTCTCTTGGTGTCATGCGTCGTGGTCGCCAGCATGGCATGTGGCCATTCCTGATGGCGCTCGATGGCAAGTTGGTGAAAGTCTGCGACAGATACCGTCGGCGCCCCCGGCTCGGCGCCCACATCATTTACCGACGCCAGCGGCACGTACACGTAAAACGCCGTGTCTTCGACACCCTTGGCCATTACCGGGCTAGTGACTTGCTGGAAACGGCCGGTGAACAACTCGCGCTCGAGGATGACTTCGTCGGTCGCGCCCTCGGGATGCGCCATTGTCAACACGTCCTGAATGAAATCAAACGCGTCCGTGTCGCTGGTCTGATTCCGGCGTTTGGCCATCGCCACCGCATGGCGCACGAAGCAACGATCGCGATCACTGACGCACCCGTGCTGAGGATAAACGCGGTACACGGGAAAGTATACCAGCACTTCGCGCAGCGACGTGCGGAGCAGGTTGAGAGTGAAATCACGGGTGCGTCGCTGGCGCTCCGAGATCCGGTTCAAGCGGTGCGCTAACATTTGCAGCTCGCTGGACATCGCCGTTCGCAGAATCAACCGCTTGGCGTCGATCGCCACCTGTCGGTAGGCGCCGTATTCGGGCACCCAACGCGCATAGTCGCGGCACAGCTGCTTCCAGCCTTCCGGCGATACCGTCAGGCCGTTCGCATGCGTGAGAAAATCGTATCCAGAAGTGCCCGCCACCGGCCAACTTTCCGGCAAAGGCTCGTCGGGGCCCAGAATCTTCTCCACGACGACGTAAAGAGGAACTGCGCCACGAAAACGAGGCGTTAAAGGCGAGGCCGCCTCCATCCGCTCCTCCGATGGGGCTTGCGGTGCATCCCAAGCGCCGCCGACGACCGCCGGCCAGTCTTGTGCGGACGGATACGGCAACCCCATCCTAAGACAGAGCGTTCGCACACATGCGGCAACAGCGGCCGACTCGGCGACATCTACCTCACGTGAAATGTCGATAAAGGATGCTGCCGCCCCGTCCGTTAGTTCGGAGATTGTCGATAAGGCGAGGTCAAACTCGGCCTGTGGCGTCATGTGGCACGCCACGGCGTTCGTCGTCATGCGCCAGCGTACTGTTTCTGCCATGTACATCCATTGCAGCCGCCACAGGTATTCCTCGGGAGCAAACAGGCCGTCGACGTGGTCGATGCGCAAACCGGAAATGAGTCCACGGGCCGCCAGTTGGATGATACAGCGATGCGCGTGGAAAAACACCAGCGGGTTCTCCATGCACACAGCCGCTAATTCGTTAATGTCAAAGAAGCGGCGATAGTTGATTTCGTCCGCCGCCACGCGCCAATGACAAAGTCGATACGGCTGCGCTGTCAGGATGTCATCCAGACGGTTGAAACTCTCGGCAACCTTCGGCTGCCCGTTCACGACGCTCAAGGATTTCTCAATATGCTCACGCAACGCCGGACAGCGGAGTTCCAGGTCGCGAATTCGGCGTTTGATGACCTCTTTCTCGCGTTGCCGAACCACGACGTCGTGAAACGACGTGGCGGTTTGCGATGGTAGATTCTCGAGCGCCGTGAGAATGCTCTGGTATTCGATGAACTCGTCGGACCGTGGACCGATCAAGGCGGCCAAATCGCTCATGTTATCCGTGAGGATTGGCAACGCGGTTTTTGGGCCGAGCGGCAGCACATTATCGAAATAGCGAAGGTGGAAACCGCCGTCGCGGTGCTCAATTCGCAATTCGCCGTTTTCAAGCACTTGTCCATACTGCCCGCCCAGGATTGGCAGCAACACCCGATTGGCAAGTTCATCCTTAAGCGGGTGCCAATCGATATCAAAGAATTGCGCGAACGGAGAGTTTGGACCGTTCTCGAGCACGTCGCGCCACCAGGCGTTCTGCGTGCTGGCGCTCATGTGATTTGGCACGATGTCCGCAACGAGACCCATGTCGTGCGCGCACAGAACTCGGGCAAACTCCTGAAACCCAAGCTCCCCCCCTAGCTCCAAATTCAGATGACCGTAACTACAAACATCATACCCGTGCGGGCTACCGCTTTTCGCTTGGAGCAATGGCGATGCATAGACATGACTGACGCCCAGTCGAGCCAGGTAAGGCACAATGGCAGCGGCATCGCCAAAGGTGAAATTGGCGTGAAACTGCAGTCGATATGTCGCGCGCGGCGGCTGACGGCGCGCCGAGAACAGCTCAAGCGATTGCTGAACTGCCAATTCATGCTCGGGATCTAACCTTCCAGCTTCCACGCGATCGGCCCCTTTACGACAACCTCGAAGGGCAGCAACTCGGACGTCGCGGTCTGGCGTCGGCCCCCGTAGCGAAACACCGCTGTGCTCAGCAGTACAACTCGGTCGGACTTGGACGATTCCTCAAGCGGCTGCACGCCGTCAAGCAAGTTGAACACGATATGAAGTTCGCGCTTGCTCCCGCGCTCGATGATCAACCGCGCAGGTTGACCATCGCGAGATACGATCGACACCTCGGTGTGCTCTCGATCGACGAGCGCAGGCCACACGCGCCGTGCGTGCAGCAACGCTCGATACAGACGCCGCATCCCCGCGCGAACGGGATCGTCTTCCCACCGCCAGCTCAACCGAGAACGTACAAACGTCTCCACGACGTTCGGATCCGGCACTTCCTCTTTCCAATGAAAGGCCAAAGCGGCGAATTCCTCTCGCCGCCCACGACGGACGGCTTCAATTAGGTTCTCATCGCCGAACGAGCAGAAGAACTGAAATGGCTCGGATTCACCATACTCTTCCCCCATGAACAGCAGCGGCGTGGTGGGCGCCAGGAGCGCCGCCGCCGCGGCAAATCGCACTTTCTCGGGCGACACCAGCGCCGGCAAGCGCTCGCCAAAGGCGCGGTTCCCGACTTGATCGTGGTTTTGAATGCACGTCACCAACCGCTCGCGAGCGATATCACGCGAGGAGTCGCCATGACGGCGCCTGTGGAACGGGCTATAGCACCCGTCGTAGACGAAGCCTTCGGCAAAGGCTTTCGCCAAGTGCTCTACGCCGCCGAAATCAAAATAGTAGCCGTCGCGTTCGCCGGTCAGCAACGCATGCGCGCAATGATGAAAGTCATCGCTCCATACGCCTTGCAGACCGAAGCCGCCATGGTCGCACGGCTCAAGATGTCGAGGATCGTTTTCGCCGATCTCAGCAATCACCACGACGTCTCGCTCCAGCGCCCGCGAGGTCTCTTGCGCCGCCTCGCCGATCTCCGCCAAGATGTGCTTGGAACTCAGGTCGATGATCGCGTGTACCGCGTCCAATCGTAGTCCGTCAACATGGAAGTCTCGAATCCACATGCACGCATTGTCGAGGATGAAGCGGCGCACCGGATCGCTGTCGGCGCCATGATAGTTCCAGGCCTGGCCCCAGATCGTGCGATAAAAGTCCGTGAAATAAGGGCCGAATGCATTGAGGTAGTTTCCTTCTGGTCCGAGATGGTTGTACACGACGTCCAGGATCACGGCCAAGCCATGCGCGTGACAGGCGTCGACGAGTCGTTGCAATGCGCGAGGCCCGCCGTAGCTTGACTGCACGGCGTACAAATAGACGCCATCGTAGCCCCAATTGCGATCGCCTGGAAACTGCGCGACTGGCATCAACTCGATCGCCGTTACGCCTAAGTCACGCAGTTCGCCGAGCCGCGGGACGATCGCGTCGAACGTGCCCTCCTCGGTGAACGTGCCGACGTGCATTTCATAGATCGCCAAGTCCCGCATCGTCACGCCGCCCCAATCCGCATCGGTCCAACGGAAGTCCTCCGCGCAATAAAGAGCGGACGGTTGATGAACACCGTCGGGCTGCCAACGCGAAGCTGGATCCGGCAACCAACGGTCGTTGTCGTCTAGCCGGAAGGCATATCGTACGATGTCGTTGGTCGCGCGCTGCTCGGTATGCGTGAAATAGCCGTCCGACGCGATCGCCATGCGCCGCGCAACGCGGGCGCCGCCACATTCGATCGCGACTTCCACGCTCCGCGCCTGAGGGGCCCACAGACTCCATTCTACCGTGCCGTCCGCCAACTGAAACGCTCCATGCGGCCTGGCACGGAGCGACACTTCGTGAAAAGGTTTGATCACCGGAGCCATAGAACCATCCGCAGCTCAGGTAAAAAAAGGCAATGGATCAGACGAAGAATCTGCCGGGACCAGATTAAGTGATGTAATGTCACTTCGCTACCCGGAGTTCGAATGAGCCCTGTCGACTACGATGAACCTTCGTCGACGTCGCATGGCGGTATCGCGCGAAAAGCAGCCAGGCACCTCCCTAGTAGCGGATAGTTGCTGCCTGGCGGCGACCGGTCAGTCGGCGAACCCGGCTCAGCCGTCGACAAAATGCATTCCCAGGAAATCGTTTTTCCATGTTCGGGAAGCGTGAACGGAATGGCCTCGTGATGCGCGTTCAGAAGAATCAGCAGCGTATCGCCGACAATCTGATGGCCCTGCGCGTCGCGTTCAATGATGTCGTCACCGGATAGTCCCACGCCGAGGCAGCGAACAAACTCCGAGTCCCAAGCGCCGTCGCTCATCTCCAGGCCCGATGGATCGTACCAGTGCAAATCCTTGATCTCGACTCCGCGCAACGGGCGCCCTTGAAAGAAGCTGCGGCGTTGCAGCACGGGCTGCGATCGCTGCAGTTGGATGGCGCGCCGCGTGAATTGAAGTAACTCAAGCTGCCATGCGGCGAGATCCCAGTCCAGCCAGCTAATCTCGTTATCTTGGCAGAATGCGTTGTTGTTGCCGCGTTGCGAGAAGCCGAACTCATCGCCTGCGCGAAGCATCGGCACGCCTTGCGAAATGAACAGCGTCGCCAAGAAGTTTCGCATCTGCCGCTGGCGCAATTCCACGATGGAGGGATCGTCGGTGGAACCTTCGGCGCCGCAATTCCAACTCAAATTGTGCAACTCGCCGTCACAGTTGCCCTCGCCATTCGCCTCATTGTGCTTTTCGTTGTAGCTCACCAGGTCGTGCAGCGTGAAGCCGTCGTGCGCCGTGACGAAGTTAATGCTGGCGTAGGGCCGGCGCCCGCTATGGTTGTAAAGGTCCGCGCTGCCGCAAAGCCGCGTGGCGAAGTCGGCGACGGCGCCCCCGTCCCCCCGCCAGAATCGACGGACGGAGTCGCGGTATCGGCCGTTCCATTCGGTCCACTGCACCGGAAAATTACCGACCTGATATCCCCCTTCGCCGAGATCCCAAGGTTCAGCAATGAGCTTGATTTGGGACAGCACGGGATCTTGGTGAATGATGCCGAGAAAGGATCCCAGGCGATCCACCTCGTGCAGCCCGCGAGCCAGGGCGCTAGCCAGGTCGAAGCGAAATCCGTCCACGTGCATCTCGAGCACCCAATAGCGCAGGCTATCCATGATCAGTTGCAACACATGCGGATGCCGCATGTTGAGCGTGTTGCCACAGCCGGTGTAGTCCATGTAGTAGCGACCTCCGCCTGATTGACGGTAGTACGCCGCGTTGTCGATGCCTCGCAGCGAGAGCGTTGGCCCTAGATGATTTCCCTCGGCGCTGTGGTTATAAACCACGTCGAGAATCACTTCAATTCCCGCCGCATGCAGTGTGCGAACCATGCGTTTGAATTCGCGGACTGCCTGCCGTCCATTCCGTGATGTTGAGTAGCGCACATCCGGCGCGAAAAAGGCTAACGTGTTGTAGCCCCAGTAGTTGACTAGGCCGCGTTCCACCAAGTGTCGATCGTCGGCCCGATGATGGATGGGCATCAATTCGACTGCCGTAACTCCCAAGTCGTGGAAGTAATCGATCGCCGCCCTGCTCGCAAGCCCTGCGTAGGTTCCCCGCTGACGTTCCGGAATCTTGGAGTTTAGCATCGTAAACCCCTTGACGTGGAGCTCGTAAATCACCGACTTATGCCACGGGGTGCGCGGCCGGCGATCGTTGCCCCAGGGAAATGACGGATCGATCACCACGCCCAAGGGAGCGACGGCGGCATTGTCCCGCGCGTCAAGCGTTAAGTCGGCCGCGGCGTCGCCGATTCGATAGCCAAACATCGCGTCCGACCAACGGATCTGACGACCGATCGCCTTCGCATAGGGATCGAGCAACACCTTGCTCGGATTGAAGCGGTGACCAATTTCAGGTTCGTAAAGTCCGTAGACTCGATAGCCGTAAAGTTGCCCCGGTTCCAAATCTGGCACATAGCCGTGCCAGACTTGGTCTGTATGTTCCGGCAAGGTCAGCGCCACCGCTTCCGTCCGCGTCCGGGCGCTGTCGAACAGGCAGAGGTCGACGCGGGTCGCATTCTCAGAAAACAGGGCGAAATTCACGCCTTCGCCGTCCCAGGTCGCACCTAATGGATAAGGTCTACCTGGCCAAACTGCGGCCGTCGTACCATTATCCATGCGCACCTTTTAAGTCAGCTACGTGTCAAAACGTGCTAGGATCCAACAAGCAATGGGCGACCTTTCCAGGGAGCGAATTTCAGTCCCAATAGAATATCAGGTGCAGCGCAATCCCCCAATAGGCCGGCTTCCAAAGTACCACGCGAACAACTCCGCCGCCCGCGTCGGTGCGAGCGGCGCGGGATGCGATCACTCTCGGCGCTACGCGGACCGGCGCTGCAACGCTTGCGGATTGAAAAAATCAGCGATTTCCGGCGACGTGCCCGTCTCGACCCGGTGGTACACCGTCCGCTGTGGAAAGGGAATCTCGATACCCAGTTCGTCAAAACGACGCTTAATGCGGCGCAGTAATTCTCGCTTGACCGCCCACTGCTTGACCGCCCACTGCTTGAGCGGCCGCGTCTTGAGGATAAAGCGAATCGTGACGGCGGAGTCTCCAAACGCATCAACGCCCAACATTTCGGCATCGTCCAAGATCAGCGGAGCAAATACTGGATCGCGGCGAATATCGGCGGCCAGGGCCAGCAAGACCTCCATTACATGATCCACATCCTCTTTGTATGCGACGCCGATATCGAACAAAGCGCGAGACCAGCCATGTGTCATGTTGGTGACCGACTCAATTCTTCCATTAGGAATGAAGTGAACGTGACCTTCCAGGTCGCGCAATACAGTCATTCGTAGTGTGATTTGCTCGACCTGCCCAGCAGTTTCACCGATCCTCAACACGTCATTTAACGTGTATTGATTCTCCAAGAGAATCACGAAACCATAGAAATAGTCACGGATCAGGTTCTGCGCGCCAAATGCCACGGCCAGGCCAAACACGGCGGCGCCTCCCATCAACGGTCCGACGGCAATTCCCAGCTCTTCACAAATCATCAGCACGCCGCCGACCACGACCGTAATCGTCACCGCGTTGTGAAATACGCCGGCCAACGTCTTGGCCCGATCCTCTCGGTCTGCACGCGACCCCCGGGCGCCTCGGCGGGCCATCACGCCAACCGCGCGCAAACTGGCGAAGCGAACAAACCAGTGAATCGCGCACATGGACATCAGGATTCCGCAAAGCCGTGGACCATGATCCAATAGCCATTGCAGCATATTGTGGACGGAGAAGGGATTCTGCAATTGCGTTAGCTTGGTCTCCGCCGCGGCCGCCGATTGGCGTTTCTCGTCCGCTGCCGCTAACGCTTGTAGCTCATCTTGCTGCAGCTCCGCGAGTTGCGTTTGCAACTGACTGAGTCGATCGGAATGATCGCGAACTTCAAGCCTTGATTTGCGGAAATAGTCGTCGCTGTCGCGCCGCCGTTTGGCGAGCTGCTGCAACTTCGCCAGCGCGGCGCCTTGGCTGGCCTGCTGTTCGTGTTCGGCCGCCACTGCATCGCGAGCCTGCAAGGCGATGTCCGCCTGTTGCCGCGACGAATTCAGAAGTTTGTCTTCCAACGTGATGCTTTTGTTGACGATTGCAATCCGATCGGCTACCGACTTCGCTTCCGTCTCCGCCTCGGCGGCCTCGGCCCGCGTGGCCAGCGCTTGCTGTTGTGCTTCTGCCACTTCTTGCGATTGAAACGGTTCAGGCGAATTCGCGACCGCAATCCCGTTTGCTGTTTCGGTCGCCGAAGTAGTCGGCGTTGCAATGATCGTCGCGATTGACGAGGCTCTATCTGGCGCCGGCGCGTTTTCGATCGAGGCAGGCTGCGACACAGTCGCTTCGACGGACGCGGGTTTGAGAGGAGGCGGGGTGCTGTTCGCCACTTGATTCTCGGATGGCATGCTGGCAGGCAACCCCGGCGATTCCACCGGTTCGTCGCCCGTCAGTTTTGCCAATGCAATTCGGTCCTCCTTCAGTTTAGCTTCCAGGGCGGCGACTTGATCTTTAGTCGTCTTTCGAGACTCGATTGCCAGATCAAAGCGCTGGCGAGCCAACTCACGGCGCTTGCCCACGACCTCCAATGCCTGTTGCACCTCTCCTCCCGCAATGCTCTCCGCATCCGCGTTGAGGTTTTCGGATTTTGCCTTAATTCTTGCGAACTCATCGTCAACTTCCTTGAAAGCTGATTCCGCGAGACGATACTCGCTCATCGGGTCTTCAGATTTGAATTTGAGTTGTTCTAGCCGCTCTTCGTCCTGCTGGATGGACCGACTCAGTCGAGTGATCTGCTCTGCGGAAGACGAGACGGCCCCAGACTCGGCCGTCGAGGACGGCGAATTCGCGGCGCCAGGACCTCCGTACTCAGCCAGAAGAGTGTCGTGCAATTTGTCGTGAACATCGGTCTCGGCGGCAGGCGCCAATTGTTCGGATGGCGAAACCTGCGTTGGGTCGTCCGCTCCTTGCGCTAGGTCATCCGCTCTAAGTGACTTGAACGAACACGCGACCACGGCCAGCGATGCGAGGATGGGGGCCATGTAACCAAGGCAACGCGCGAGATGCCGTGTCTGATTTGTGTCCATGTGTTGCCATGAGAGCTGCGTTACTTGACAGAAGAAACCCCGATGTTGTACGTCCGCCCGACCGACCGGAATCCTACTCATGCTTGAATTGCGGCGAAGTCACTAGATCGGAGCAAGCGGTGGATACCAAGTCGCCGCCTGCCTGTCGAAACGAGAGTCAGTCTTCAGCGCGAGGCGCAAGGCGGTGCAGATCACACTTTAAAGTTTCGGTTTGAGAGGTGAGCTGTTGGGCGAGTCGGCAGGAAGCTGGCGAAGCTGGGAGTTTCGGGACATCGTGAATGGCTAGATAGCTGCCGCTAGTTTTGGGGCCGCGGACCCGCGCACCCGACAGCGTCGCGGCCAAAAACAGGCCAACAAGGAAGCCTACTCTCATGTTCACTCCAATTGCTCCGTGAGTCTTTGCAAAGTCGCTTCTTGAGTGCCGTGACGTCAGCGGAGATCCAGCGCGGGTCGAGCGACTGCGGCATTCGGCGGCGCGGCCTTGACCACGGCGGATGAGAATGAGCAGATTCGTTCCCCGACGGTCAAAGTGCGCAGCAACGTCGGTGCTGGTGACAGTATGGCGGCGGGCATGGTCGTCGCCTTGGCCCGAGGCAAACCGCTCACCGATGCCGTGCGCTTCGGCGCCGATGATTGATACTTGCGGACCCACGCACGCGAGCTTCTCTTGCGCCGTGGCTTCATCGTTCGAGTCGAACACCTGGCCCAGATCCTCCATCACTTCGTGCTTCATCTCCTGCCGCGGCACATGCATGGCGCATACGATCCATTGGTGGTCGGCGTGTGCTACACTCGGGATCGGTTGAAAACCGCATTAAACGATCTGAGTTTCGCCGGTTTTTCGAATGACCGAATCGGCGTCGTGGTGCGCGGCGATCGCAGCGATTGGGCCACGCCGGAGATTAAGACCATCAACACGTCGGCCGTAGCAAACAGTGCCGGCGCGGGCATCGGGGGCGTCTGGGCAATGGGAGTCGCTGCGAGAATGGTCCCTGCACTTGGACCTGTGGTGGCGGGCGGCATTCTTGGCAGCATCCTGCCGAGCGCTGCGGTGGGCGTAAGCGGGGGATTGGCAGGGGCCTTGATCCGGCTGGGTTTGGGCGAGCAGGAAGCTCATTTCTACGAGAGTGACGACTCCGCAAAGCGCGTGCTGCTGACGGTTCGCGCGAGCGATCGTTATGCATTGGCGACCTCGATTTTGGAAAAAAACGACGGCCACGATGTTCGCACGGCGCACGCGTCCGGCGCGGGGACGGACGGCAAGCGATGAAGCGGTATCATGTCTTCGCCTGCGACTACGACGGCACGCTCGCCAGGCACGGTCGTGTGGACGATGCGACATTGATGGCACTCGAGAAGGTCCACGATTCGGGCAGGCGGTTAGCTGTTCGCATTGTCAAATCCCAAGGCGCACGCCGCCGTTCACTCGGCTGTGTCGCGTCCTTATACGCGAGAACCTGCTTCAGCGTATGCCAGCCGAGCTTATACTCCCGGCAAGCGGCGCGACGGCTCAACTCCTGCGTCAGCACTCGCCGACGCACTCTTTCCAAAACTCCATGTTGGTACGCACTCCTGGGCCTCCTTGCGAATCAGGGCAAGGCCGAGAACAGCGTCCCCATCTTCCCAACTCGCAGAGCTGCACGCATGTGCGCCGCCAAATTCAACCGCCGCAACACCAAGCCGCGCCACCACTTTCGACCGCCGTCAACAATTGAGGCGCCGCTCGGCCGACGTTGAGCTAGAACTCGTTTCGGACAGCGCATAACCCAGCACGCTGATGGCCAAAACGACGATGATAGCGCACCAACCAGTCACTGCGAACCAATGCTCGCCCTCGAGCGTCAACGGGGCGGATGTCAGCAGAAGCAAGGTGGAAAGTCCTACGATGGCGGCGAACACGCCAAGGCGGAACAGCGCCGTGACCAGCAGAACGCTGACAACAATACTGCTTGTCCACGGCAGCGACGCGTCGCTGGCATAGGTGACGCGCATGATCAACGCAAAAGCGACGCCCAGGGCAACGTGGGCGGCATAGTCTTTGGATACAAACCTGGCCAGCACGATCATAAAGACCAAGGCCGCCCAGATCAGCGTCACTCCGCGAAGTACGCTATGGACCAGAATCCCGCCAAAAAACCGCAGCCCTAGCAGTTCGCCAAGTTCCGTCGCCGTATCCAGGCCGGCGGTCGGTGCAATGGGCCGCACACCGCTGACTTCGAGCGACTCAGCCAGGACGGTGATGAGTTGCAGGAACAGCAGGCAGGCGATCCCGACTAGGCAGCCAGAGAGCAATTCGTCGCCCACGCGTCCGTCGCGTAGGCGCAGTTGAAGCACTCGCGTCCAGCCAGCTAGCAGCCGCGGCTGAGTCCGACGGAGCGCCGGTTCGACGGCCAGGTAGGCGATTCCCACCAGCATTCCCTGCAGGAGCGCGGCCGCCGCCCAGAGGTAGCCCGCCAGCATTTCCTCGCTGATTTCGGCGACGTGCCTCTCGGCAAACAACCATTCCGACAACACCAGAGCGGCGGTGATCAGGGCGACGCGCCGCGCGCCGGGGACATCGGCGCGCCCGGCGCGCACATTCCACACCGCAAACAGCAATCCACTGACGACGGCCAAGGTGAATAGCGTGAACTTTAAACACAGTTTCCAGTTTGCGCTGCTCGGCGTGAAGTCAGTGATCGAATGTGGGTGGGCATCCTCCTCCCAAGGAAACACCACGCGAAAAAAAACCGGTTCTCCGTGCGTAGCCGCGGCTTCGATGCGGATCGGCAGCGCGGCGGCGCCGCCGTAGTGCCCATCCCACTGCGCCAGTTCGTCGGCATACACAGGCGGCCGATGACTCGGCTTTCGCGACCGGAGCGAGTCGAGATCGAGTCCGGCCCAACGAAAGCAGGCGCGCCAGTTGGTAGGCTGGTCGCGGCGATTCTCAACAACATCTCCGCCACCGCTACCGGCCAGGTATTCGCGTAAGCGTCCATCGGAAGTGAGGTGAATTGCGACGACGTCGGGACGCAGCGCTCGATCGCGCGCCAGCACCGGCTCACCAAAGGGCACGGGCCCCTCCGCGAAGGTCTCGCCGTCGCGATACCACGAGTACACCGCAAACGGTTCCAACGGCAGCGTGACTGGATTCTCCGTCGGCGGCGCGGCGCGCAAGCCGAATTCCAGCGCCTGGCGGTCGAGGGCAAATCCGTGCGTATAGTCGCGGGCCGCATGCTGACCGCTCAAAGACTCCAAGACGGCTTGCGACCGCGCAATCAGTTGATTCGGCGCGAGTGGCAATCCGGCTCGGGGCAAGAGCATCGTGCGGTCCGCCAAGAAAAGCGTCAGCGACGCCGTGACCAGGCATCCCAATAACGCCAGCTTGCGCTTGTTCCGATCAAGCAAGTTCGGAACAGGCAGCGCCGCGATTTCTTCTGCCGCGGACATCGAGTCCTGCATTTGAGCGTCTCGCCGGTGTGCGGCGCCGCGGAGCAATTCCAGCGCCGCGAGGGCGGATGCCGGGCGCGCGTCCGGGTTTGCCGCCAGACAACTCTGGATCATCTCGCGTAATGTGTCCTCTCGAACAACGCGTTGCAGTTGCTGTCCGTTCGCCGTTCGCGAGGCATCGTCGCCGTGCTCGACGTCTGCATCACGATGGGGCATTTCACCCGTGCCGGCGAAAAAAAGCGTCACGCCGAGCGCATACAAATCGCTCTGCGGCGTGGCTGGTTGGCCGACGAGGATTTCTGGCGCCATGAACGCCGGCGTGCCCCGAAGTCTCTCAAGTGCCTGCCGTTCGCGGCTCGCTATCGCTACGCCGAAGTCGGTAATTCGCACGCGTCCGCGTCCGTCAATTAACACATTGTCCGGCTTCAAGTCGCAATGCAGGACGTTCTCCGTGTGAATGGCCTGGAGGCCGGCCAGCATTTCCCAGGCGATTTCCTGCAGTTTCGCTGTCGGCAGTAGTCCAATACGCTCGATCAGCGAGGTCAGGCTCTCGCCATCGACGAATTCCATGGTCAGGAACAAGTCGCCGCCCGCCGCCGAGCCGAGATCATGCACGCGCGTGACATAGGGATGAGAAACGCGCCGCGCGAGCCGAACTTCCGTCCTTAACAATTCCAGGGCTGCGTCGTCTGCGGTCGCGTAGACCAGGAACTTGATCGCGATCGGGGAACCCAACCAGAGATCGTCTGCGCGATAGACGACTCCCATTCCGCCGGCGCCGATAAACTGCGATACGCGATAACGGTCGGCGATCAACGTGCCGGGGATAATCTGCTCCCAGCGTCCGCCGGTGCGATCGAATTGCCCGCGCCTGTCGTGATTTCCGCGATCATCGATTGCGTTTGGGTCGGTTCGCGTGGCTGGAATGTGACCCAGGACCGTGGTTTCGCCGTGGTGGGCCAGCAACGACTCGACTTCGCGCCGAAGTTCTTCGTCCGCACCGCAAGTCGCGTCCAGAAAGGCGCGGACATGTGCGGAATCTAACTCGCAGGCCGCCAGGAAGACTTGCTTCACTTGTTTGTGGCGCGCGGCGTTCATGAGCGAGTGGCGTTGCTTAGTTCCCGTCGTAACCACGCCCGCAGCATCGACCATTCGCGTTCGATTGTCCGCTTGGACAGGGCGAGTTGTTCCGCGGTTTCTTCTAGCGTCAACCCGCCGAAGACACGGAGTTCCGCAATCTGGGCTTGGCGCGGATCGAGTTCCGCGAGGCGATGCAGCGCATCGTCGACCGCTAGGACGTCCGGATTCTCACCAGGAGCGAGGCAGAGCGAGGACTCCAGCGGTATCCGCAAAAGTTGGCCACCGCGCTTCTGAGCGCGCCGCCGCCGGGCATGGTCCACGAGAATGCGCCGCATGGCGAGCGCCCCAACCGCTAAGAAATGCGTCTTGCTGCGCCATTCAACTCGATGTTGTTCGGCCAATTGGAGATAAGCCTCGTGAACAAGCGCGGTCGGCTGGAGGCTGGGGCCGGCATACTCCTTACGCAGGTATCGTCGTGCCAGATGCCGGAGTTCGTCGTACACCAACGGCAGCAGTTGACTCGCCAGCGGAGGATCGACGCGGAGTTTTCGGCCCGCGCCCGGACCGAAAGTGTTGACTGTGGGACGCGACATTGTCTTGGCTCGAGTGACGATCCGACCCCGTCCACGATTATCTTCCGAACGTCGGTGCGCTTCAAGCCGCCGTTTTTGCCGTTCTGCGCGAGAGTCACCTCCGCCAGCCGCCTCCGAGACGGGGACGTTACGGAATTCTTTCCGGAATCTTGGCGTGTTTTTGGGTCGCTTTTCGCGTTCATAGTTGGAAGGCCGGCCTGCCCAATCTAGCCGGTTGACCAAAGTCTGCCCGAGCGAAGGCCTGGGGGGCTGGCGAGACCGAGCACCACCGTGGATGGCAACTTCCGGCTCCATCGGTTTCGTTTCAGCTTCCCCGGGCCTTCGCGTCGCGAGTTTCTGCCGCAGGGACATCAACTTCCAACAGAAGGCGCAGTGCGATGCAACAGTTACTTGAGCATGTGGACACGCTGGAGCACGCCGCCGAGCAGGATTCCAAACCGAGTCGCCGCACTTTTCACCACATCCGCGAAACGCGAATTCGCGAACGGATTTCCCTACGCACCGCGGCCAAGAGGCTGGGCCTAACGACAGCCGAGGCGGGCCGCCACGAGGCGCCGGAACGGGATCTCTTGTTGAGCGAAGTTCACGCTTGGAGCGAAGCCCTGCGCGTACCGCCGAACGAGTTGGCGTTCGGCGTCTCGGACGACCAAGACGCCGAGGTCGCCGCGCGGGCCGGAATGGTGAAGATCGCACGACTGTTGCATCGCCTGCAAACGCGGGTTCCGCACTGTGGTCTCCGCAAAAGGGCCGCGGCGATGCTCAATGAAATCATTGAAGCGATGCCGGAAGTTCAGGCCTTATCGGAGTCCTGGACTCAGAAGCGTCGCACACGGGCCGAACAATTCATGAATTGCCGAACGCTGAGCGATATCGCCCAGGCGTCGCTGCGACGTGTGAGCCGAACAGCATAAGCGTGGCGTGCAACCGCAACTCGGCATCGGCCGGCGTCAGGAGCAACACGATGTGCGTGCGCGTATTGGTCGACGAGCCTGATGCTTTACTCAGTGAGCTGTTGGTCTGCTCGCTCCGGGCGCCCGAGTTCGATCTGCACTCGCGAAAAGACTCAACTTCATCCGCCCTGCATTCGCAAATACTCCCGGACGTCGCGTTGTGCGGTGGCTCACTTGCAGATTATGGGACCAAGTGTCGCCTTCGGGAACTTCACCTGCGATACCAGGCTCTACCAATTCTTGCGCATGTCGCGCCACCGTCCAGAGGCGAATTCTGCCGGTTGCTGTTCGGGGGCCTGCAAGGCGTTGTGCCGCTCTTCTCGAGCAGAGCTAAGTTACAACAATCGTTGCGCGTCGCAGCGACAGGGCAAGCGATCTGGGCGCCGAGGGATATGCGCGCCGCGTTGCGGTTCGTATCGCGGCTATCCGAGAGGGGTCTCGATCAACTCATTTCCGAGTCGATCGGCGGTTCCGCCGCCGCCTGGGTAGACACTTGTGCCGATGCACTCCGCGCAGTGCGCGCGATCGCACGATATGTCTCGTCGCCGGCAGATCACGCGGCCGTGGATCGATTGACGCTGGCGCTCGGTACGCGATCGCATTCCATTACGGACACAACAGGATGGGCGGAAAATCGACCGGCGAAGGGACATGACGTCTGAAGGCCGAACAACTCTATCGGGCCGGCGCCGATGACTACCGCCCGCGAGAAGACTTGACCTAACCGTTGCCGGCCCATTGCGGGCCGGCCGGTCATCCGACCAACGCCCGATGCTTTTCCACACTCAGCGCATCGTACACCGTCGCGAATAAACGGCGCGCGGGCGCACTCAGCGATACGAACCCGCTCGGCTCGCTGCCGTCCTCGTGTCTGTCAGTCGTTGAGCAACGCGACCCGCGTGTTGCGAATGCTTCTACGTCCCCGACCCTGGCTCCGGATCCTCGATCCGAACCAAGGTCCACTGCTGGGTCCGATCCTGGCCATAGTGGATGAGCATGGTCGATTCCGTTTTGGTCAGGTTGGCAATGCCTGCTTCATAGACGACATTTTTTCGATCGCCAACCGTCCAGGCCGCCCGTTGCGTCTGCTTATCCACTGATCCCGAGATCGGCTCCGTCGTGTCGGTGGTCGCGTTGTAATACTCGCCACTGATCACGCCCTGCTTGTCGACGGTCAATTGAATGATCTGGTTAGCAGTCGTTTCATCCCCCTGGACCATCCCGAAAACGCCCAAGTTCAAGGTGTCGGTCGCTGTCGCAGGAGTCCCTTGAGCACCCGCCGCCGCAATTCACCTACACCGGGCGTGAACTCGATCCCGGTGTTGGCCCGAACGGAAGTCTGTACTACTACCGAGCCAGGTACTACGACGCCAAACTCGGCCGCTTCCTCTCCCAAGACCCCAGCGGTTTTTCCAGCGGCGACGTGAACCTCAACCGCTACGCGGAAAACAACCCGGTGGCGATGACGGACCCGTACGGATTGCAGGCGACGGCGCGTCTGGGCAATGGCGGTGGCTCCGAGCTGAATCGTATCATGCTTGATGCCGTTCGCGGGGCATCTGATGGGCCGGGCGGACTTGCATCTTCGTTCCTGACCAACACTACTTTCGGCACAGAGATTAGCTCATCCATTGTTGATCCATTTCGGTCGATGTCATGTGACTTAAATAATGAAGCCGCGAGCATCAATCCGGCGCTGCAGCCCATCACGAGCGTTAAGGAGTTTTTGCGCGAGCAGGAAGTGCTTGACAACACACGCTTGGCGCGCGTCGAAGTGACGCCTGGAAGCAGGTGGATTTATGACAAGTTGGTGAGAAACCAACGAAATATGTCGGCGCAGGACATGCTTCTGTATTTCCGTCAAATGGAACAGGAGAACGTCGACTACAAAGCCAGCGAGGCAGCCTGGGATGCGAAAGTCCGACAGGTCGAGAGCTTCATTCCCGGGGCAAACGTGGGCCACATGCTTCGCGACGCGATTCGTGTCGACTATGGCTGGGAAACGGTCGACCTCTACGCCAGCGGCCGCTTCGGGTTGAACGGCGCCGCGGAACCCTCGAAGGGGGACTACGCCGAATCGTTCACAACGCTGGCCTCATTCGGACAGATCGGCTCGGCGCTGCGGGGATCGCAGCAGGCTTTGACGCAATCCTCCCGCAGTGTGTCGGCCGGACGCAGCGGGCCGGTATTCGGCGACGCCCGAGCGTTGACGAGCGCTCAACGGACTTTGCTCGGGGAATCGAACGCGAGCGTTACAGAAACGACGATTGCAAAGCGGGCGGTTTCAATGAACGATTTGCGCAATCTAATGCTACACACCGGCGATGAGTTTGCTATGCCGACTCGCCAAGGCGAGCGAATGATCCTGCGCGGACTGGAAGGCAAGGTGCCGCAACTTTCGGAGGCGAGCGCAAAGGAATTCGCGGCAGCGGGATGGAGATTCTCGGGACACACTCACACGTCGGGCTACCAAGCAGTTGGTTCGCTGGGTGATAAAGCGGTTCTCAACGCGTTTGGGCAAAAGCAAAGCGCCGTGTGGGGTGCCACATGGGGCTCGGGGCCTGGGCGATTCTTTTCAAGTGTGATGGATGAGATCAATATTCGACTCGGCCTGGACGGATGACGCGGCAAAACTATGTTGACAGACGACGAAGCAATTACGGTTGGCCTGCGAAAGTACCGAGAGTTGTTTCCGCAAGGCGTGATTCCTCCGGACCTAGAGGAACGTGGCGTCTTGTCGGCTATTCCGGAGGATCACGCCACGTTCGTTCAATTGACTTTCGGTATTCGAGGACAACGAGATCCCTTCTACTTGTTCAAGGCAGCGGTTGACCGTGCGTCTGGCGACGTCACCGTTCTGATTGCCTCAGACTGGAAGAAGCTTTTGGATATGGAATTTGACGAATCGGATTTTCTGTGCCCGTAGTCGCTGGCCGTCGGGCGTCAAGGCGATGTCCGTCGAGCTCGCTGGCGTCGGAGCCTGCTTCGCGGTCTTGGAAACCTCCTGCGCCTGCAAGAATGCTGTTGACCCGGTCGACAAGAGGTACGGGCCGACCAAAGATCCCAGCGCCAAAATGCCGAGATACTGCAATTTCCTGCGGTTCATCGCTGGAGCCGTCGCGAAGGTCAGAAGTGCGACGAGTGTGTGATCGAGAAGAGGTTCGATAATTATGAAGGCTTGGGGGAGATGTGGTCAATAAGCGCTTTTCGTTTTCGAAATTGCGATCGCATGGCCTTCTATGACTGTGCGTAATCGCTCGCAGGCTGCTCGAAAGCCTCTTGTAACGCGCTCCCCTGGAAGCTACCTGGGGCCCCAATCGCGACGATTCGCGTCATTGGCTGGCGGCCGTTCCATCCGTCCAGCATCGACACGTCCACCCGCCGGCCGACGACCTGACGCGCCATCCGCCGCCCTAGCGCGTCCGACGAGTACACGGCTTCGCCGTGCTTCACTCGGACTGATCGAACTCCGAACCTTCCCACCCCTTGAGTTGCTTGATGACGTCGAACGGGTTGAAAGGTAGATCCTTGCCGTTAATACGTGGCTCGCCGAGCGCCTTGATTTCCGGGCGAGGGTTTTCAAGGCCCTGGAGCGGGTAATCACGGGTCTCCGGTGTGTTCGGGAACTTCGCCATCCACATCTCGTGCCGCGCCATCATCTGATCGAACATCGCCTTCGCCGGAAGCATCGGGACCAGCTTGCCCTCCATTTCTCGCGGATCGGTGTACAGGTCGAACAAGGCGGCTCCTAAGCCGCCGGCTTTATTTGCCACCCAGACGCGCTTGTATCGCCCTTTCACCGTCGCGGCCAGGATATCGCCGGTGTAAATGAACACGTAGTCGCGTCGACTGAAGCCGTCGCCTTTCAGGAACAAGCTCGTCTGATCAACACCGTCGATGATGCGGTCAGTGGGAATGTTACTGGTTGCCCCGCCGAGATGCGCGAAGGTGCTAAACAGATCGGTCTCGTGGATGATATCGCCGACGGTTTGCCCGGGCGCAATGACGCCGGGCCACCAGGCCATTGCCGGCACACGCACTCCGCCTTCGAGGAAGTCGCCCTTGCCGCCACGGTAGATGGTTTCGATCATTCCGGACGGGCCGTTGTGCGTCATCGGGCCGTTGTCGGCCATCAAGACAACGAGTGTGTTCTCGGCGATGCCGAGTTTCTTGAGCTCGCTCGTCAAGACGCCGATCCGAACGTCGAGCGGGGCGAGCAACTCCGCCAGCGTTCCGCCATTTGTCGTCAGTTTCTTCGGCGAGGGCAGGAAGGAACCGAGCGCTGGCCACCAGGCAACAAAGAACGGTTTGTTCGCCGCCGCATTCTTACGGATAAATGCCAGAGTTCGTTTCTCAAACTCGCCCTCGAGCTTCAAATAGTCATCGTTGTTCGGCGCGCGGCCAAACTCGCGCACCGGGCCCCCCTTTGTGCCTTCCAAAGCGAACACAAATCCTCTGGGACGCCAGCCCAAATCCATCTCGTAAGGGTCCTTTGGGTACATTTCGGGAAACAGGACGGCAGGCGCAAGACCGGCCGCCTGTCCCTGCGGAGTGAAGAGGCTCGTTGCTTGGTTATACGGCATCCACAGGGCCTCATCGAAACCGCGCTTAGTCAGGTAGCTGGCTTCGATGTCGCCGACATGCGCCTTGCCGTAGAACGCCGTGGCGTAACCCGCTTTTGAGAGCACATCTGCGAGCGTCACTTCGGAGGGAGGAAGTCCACCGTATTCATACGGGAAGCCAACTTTCGTCATTCCCGTGCGCACGGCGTGGCGTCCGGTGAGGAACGCCGCGCGGCTTTGCGTGCAGGACGGCTCGGTATACATCCGCGTGAAGTTGATGCCCTCGGCGGCGAGCCGGTTGATGTTCGGCGTCTCCCAGCCGCGTTGCTTCTGAATGAAAGGAATCCCCACCTCGCCGACCGGCGTATCGTCCCACATCACGTGAATAATGTTGGGCGGCTGGCCGAACTTTTGGCGCAGTTCAGCGAGTTTCTTATCGAGCTCCTGGTCCTCGACCTCCCACTTCTCGCCGTGTTGCGCGTCGAGAATGTAGTATTCGGCGTCGTGGATGATCTTGGGCTTCTCGGCCTGAGCGAACGTCTCCCGTGCGGCGAAGAACAACAGCCAAACCGCTACGATCACCGCCGCGAATTTGCTCCCAGCAGCGGCCTCCCGCGAAAGGAATCGAAGTCTCCGGCTTGAATTGGCATTCATCGGCCCGATTTCTTCGTGCATAGTTCACCTTTGGCGACGGGGTCGGCGAGAACGTTTCGCGGCACTTTTTCAGTATAATTCGTAAATTTCGCTAGAACAACAGTGCGATCGCGCGGTCGACCATTTCTTCCAGCGGGATCATCGTGAGCGTCAGCGGAAGCAGCGGCAGCGCGATCAACATCGCTAGCCGCAGCACCACATTTTTTCCAAACGGGAGAAGTCCCATTTCACGGACGACATCGCAGTTAGCCGCCTGCCAAGGAAACCGCCAGAAGCAGAAGTTCGGCGACGACGGAATTGCGGAGCCGCATGACCAGGCGGATCGCGTTGCTGAAGTGCTGTTCGTTTTCGGACGCGATCAGTTGCCGGTCGGTAGACTATTGGACCACGATGTGAATGCGGCGATGGATGATCAATTCCGCCCCAATCAACAGCGGCAGCGCCAGCAGGAATCACGTCTGAACGTCGATATCGTACAAGAGTGGAACTCGGCCGCTCAGGAAGGTTCCGCCGATGACCGACAGAGCGGCAAACGGAAGCCATGTGATGAGGACGCACGCCAAAACTCGGCGGTGGAGCAATTCGACGGGGCGGCCGCACCAAGCTCGCGCGCAATAGCAATTGATAGTGCGGATCGCCCAGCACAAGGGAGAAGTCTTGCTGCTCACCTTCGGCAATTGGCGGCTCGTTCGCCATGAATGCGTCCCGGCCTACTTCGATTTGGCTGATGCGTCTGAATCGTCGCGAAGCGACCGTCAGATAGTCGACTCAGCCCATTGCCAGAATAGCTCGAAATTAGGTTGACTCGCTCGTCTGAGAAACGGCTTGGCTGTCTCCGCGAGCTTCGTCGACGGCGCCGCCCCAAAGCTGCCAGGTGGCAATGAACAAGGCGCCAATGATCGGCCCGATGAGGACGCCCGCGGCGCCGAACGCCGCCAATCCGCCGAGGGTGGTCAACAATACCAAGAGGTCGGGCATCTCGGTATCTTTGCCGATGAGCTTGGGGGCCAAGACGTTGTCGATGGTGCCGACGGCAATCGCGCACCACGCGCCGACTCCAATCGCCGCGCCGGTCTGTCCACTCAGGGCAAGAAAACACACGGCGGGAACCCAGACCAACGCCGTGCCGACCGTCGGGATGGTGGACAGCACTGCCATTACCACGCTCCAGAAGAGAGCTCCCTGAATGCCCGCGACCCAGAAGGCGAGCCCCGCCAGCCCGCCCTGTACGATGCCGATAATCAGTTTGCCCTTCAGAGTCGCTCGAGAAACTGAGACGAAGGTGCCAAGCAGGCGGGAGCGGTCATTGCTCGAGAGCGGCGTATAGTGCAGCGCCGCATCAAGGATCGACTTGCCGTCGACGAGGAAGTAGAACGTGGCATAGAGCATCACGAAGAGCGACAGGAAGAACGACGCGGTCCCTTTCACGCCCGCCGCCAGCCCGGCGGCAAGCCAGCCGCCCACCTTGGCCGCAAACTCGCTCGCCTTCTCGACGATTTGGTCATGGTAGGGCAGCAATCGCTTGAGCTGCGGTTGCTCGGCGATACGCTCGCGTAGGGCCTCCGGGTTTTGGCGCTGCTCGGCCAGCCAATCATTGGCGGACTCACTGATTTGGACCGCCTGGCGACTGACAATACTGAGCAACGACAACAACGGAACGATAACCACCACGAGACTGAGCAAGACCGTCAGCGCCGAAGCAAGGGATCTACGCCCGCTGGTCCATTTCAAGACCCGCCGGTGGATCGGCTGCAACAAGCTGGCGATAATCGCAGCGAGGAAAATGGCCAGGACAAAGCCTTCAATGACCCAGTAAAACAGCACCGACGTGGCGATCGCCAGCAAGAAGAGGAAGACGATGCGCGGCTTGGCGAAATGGGGTTTGTCGGCGGTCATGTGGTTGATGGCGTTGGAATTGATTCAGTCAGTGTCCTTCTGACGTTGCGAATCCGGACGCTGATCGGATCTGATGTATGAAAGTGGCAAACAACCAATGCAATCTAAGCTGATCAGAACTTCAGCTCAATCGCAAATCCTGGTCCCGGCGCATTCGTATTCGCATTCGATCCGCTGGACATTTCGCTCAATGGCGGGATTCGGCCAACGCGATTCTTTCACCAACTGCAGCGGTTGCTGCTCCATTCAGAGCATCTGACAGGCCGGACCAAGCGGCTTCTCATGGGTGTCGAGCAATACCTCGAATTGCAGACCCGTCCAAGCGCGGACGGCAACGTCGCTGTTAACACCATTTGCGCCCAACGCCCAATCGCCGTCACTCGCACGACAAACGTCCTGCTCAGGGACAACTATCGTGTGAAGGGACGTTTCCCATGCTCCATCCCTACTTCTACTGTCCAAACCCGCGTAGCGGGATTTAAGTGCTATTGGTATGGAGCTTTCTGAACAAAGACCCGTTCAGGAGGGGGCGGTCATGGAACGAAGATTGGAGTTGCGGAAGGAGGCGATATTGGCCAAGTCCGCGGTGGCGCCGCAGGTGTTTACCGGCGTGGCGGAGCGTTTGGCGAAGTTCGTCGAGCCGTTTGCGGAACAGCTCGGGCAGCCTGCGCAGCGGCAGCACGCGCTGGAATACTTGAGCGGTCTGATGTCGGATTTGGAGCGCAAGAACGTGGAGTCGATCGCGTATCGACACGAGCAGGATCGGCGCAGCTTGCAGCACTTCATGGGCTGCGCGGAGTGGGACCACGCACCGCTGCTGACTGAGCTGCCGCGGCAAGTCGGCCGGGAGTTGGGCGAAGACGACGGCGTGATCGTGTTTGATCCGTCGGGGTTTGCCAAGAAGGGTGCGAAGTCGGTGGGCGTGGCTCGCCAATGGTGCGGGCGGCTGGGCAAGGTCGACAATTGCCCCACATAAAGCGTCGCGACGAATTTGTGTGATATCCTCCGGCGTCCATTCCACGACGCACGAACTCAGACCAAAGGCGCGACCCCTCGTTCAGGTTGCTCGTCTAAATTTCATGCCCCGCCGACAATTGACATGGCGTCGCCATGTAAGCAAACTCGGCCTATTGCCGTTTTATCCCATGTCTTGCAGCACCAGAGTACGACAACGATGCTCAAACTTGGAAAATGCTTGGCTGTTTTTGTTGCATCGATGCTGTCCGCCAAGGTCACCGGGGCGGCCGTCATCTTCCATCCTTCTCCCGAGGAACTCAGCAGCGCAAGCGCGATCGAAACGACGCTCACTTTCGATCAGTATGGCGATTTCGAGGAGTTGGGGCGCGGACGAGTTGTGCTCGATGGCATTGCCTTTCGCAGTAGCAACCCGGACTCGGCCTGGACCACTCACGATGTCGGGAGCCTGGGGCCGCCATCGCTGCCCAACGTGTTTTCCACTGGCAATGACGGCCTCGATGTAAACACGCTCACGTTTGGCGGTCGCTCCACGGACGCAATCGGATTCTTTCTGTTCACGCAGGTGAGATTCCCGACGCTGAAATGGCTGATCACGGTCGAGGAAGTAGGGGGTGCGCGAAAAACATTTCCCTTCGAGCAAAGCGGAGCAAATCAATATTACGGCTTCACTTCTACGTTGGGCATCACTTCCGTAATTGTGGATGATGATCCATCGGACAATTTTATTCCGAACGCATTCTTCGACGACGTGGCGCGAGGAGCGATCGTGCCAGAGCCAGATTCCGTCGCCATCGCCCTCATGTCCCTTGCGTCGCTCTGCCTATGTAGGCGGCGAGGACATGCCGGGTAACCTGATCATGGGTTTATCGCCGTTCGTTGTTGTCTAAGTAAACGCGCAGTATGAAGTAGGCGGTTCAATCGCGAAAAACGTCGAATCCTCCGGGCGATAACGCTTCCGGCTCCATGAATCCTTTTGCGTGCGCACGTAGATACCCAACACAGCGCCCACTTAACAACCCGCACTACCGTCCCCGACCAGCAAATAGTAAATCTCAGTACAGATTTTGCTGGGGTCGCTGTTCCATTCGTCTTTCCAGTGTCCGTAAATCTCCCAACTCGGGCCGGCAAGCGTGTGCCCGTGTTGCGCACAGTATCGGCGAATCGCCTCGTGTGCCGCGTGCAATAATCCGTAAGGCCCAAAATGCGTCGTCGTGGCGACGAGCCCGGACGGAGTGGCGGAGCCGACCACCTCGCCCAATCCGGCGATCGGAGCATCTAACTCGACGCCCACTTCCAGATTGATTTGATCGTCCAGGTAGACGGCGACATGCCGACCAGCACCCGGAATCTGTTGCGAGCGGAGAACATGAGGTCGACTTCCCTGTTCCATGTGGACTCGGTATAGCGTCCGAGAGACTCAAGAACTGCCCACTGGGGGACAGCCTGCATGGCAGCCACGATGTATTCAGTCGGGCAAGGCGCGCGGCTCTACCACCTCGACACGACGGCCTACCTCACCAACATCCACCGCCAATTGCCGGCGATCCTCCCACGGACACTGCCGCCATCCGCCCGCTCCTGCCTGACCTCTGGGCACAATCGCACTCGCAGCACATCCATGCCTTGCGAGACCAAGGACTATAAGCCGCCACCGCCCGCCGCCGTCGCACCCACGCCTACCGCCGCGCGGCGATGACCACATGTTAGCGCTCACGCTCAAGGCTGTGTTCCCACGCGTTGCGTGTCCTCTGGCTCTTGCAGTCGAACGAGCGTGATCTGATTGGTCTGCCCGTCGCCGTTGTGAACCAATGCGGGCGTAGCGTCTTTGGTCAGATTCACCAGTCCAGCTTCGTAGACGGGCGTTTGATCATCGCCGATCGTCCAGGCGGCGCGTTGCGTGGATTTATCCACCGAGCCGGTGATTGTCTCCACATCGTCATTGCGTTGATTGTGGTAATTGCCACGAATCACGCCGTCCGGACTGACCGCGAGTTGGAAAATGTCGTCCGAGGTCGTCGCCTCGCCATCGCAAACGGCGAACACGCCCAGCGGCGTCCAATTCGTATCGTCCGGCTGCGCCTCCGCCAATCCCTCCGCTCCAGAAGCACAGCGGTCTTACCCCACCGTTACCTTCGTAACCGGTGGCCCAGGATTTTGGGGCTGGTCAATGCGACGAGCGACTGAACACCTTCAACTCCTTACCTCTTGGATAGTTCGCCGAGGACTTAAGTCCGTCGTAGGAGGGCCATTGGGTATCTTCGTATTGATGATGCTCAGCCTCGTCCTTGCTGTCGCACCGATCCGTTGCGAGAAATTGATCCGTGACGGCGTCGTGGCGGACCAGTCGGAACTAGCCCGCTGCGGCCACCTCACCACCGCTCGCATGACGCAGATCATGGCGCTCTTGAACCTCGCCCCCGACCTTCAGGAACAGATTCTGCACTTGCCACGAGTTGAGCGCGGCCGCAATACCGTCCAGGAAACCGTTGCCCCAACCTTTCTGGAAAGTTTGGCAACGCGGCGATCCACTGGGTACAATCGAATGGCATAGGCAGTTACGGGCGACAGAGCTACCTTGACCGTTTCGATTCGAGTGGCGGCGACATGGCCAGCAGGCAATCGATTGCCGGTTCTGATTTGCAGCCGAACCAGTTGTCGTGGCTAGAGGTACTCGCCGACAAGTTCTCGTTCGGTCGAAGTCGATTGCGCGCACAAGTGTCGCGCCGACTTGTTCCAACCATTCAGGCCCGAGTTGATTCTTCCGACGTCTTACAGGAAGCGTTTCTCGAAGCGGCCAACCGCTTGGAGAACCGCGATGAGCCTGCTGGCGCTCACTTGGATGTGTGGCTGCGATTCCTGACTTTGCAGAAGCTCGCGCAAGCGCATCGCACTCACCTTGGCGTTCAGGCGCGTGACTGTCGCCGTGAAACGAGACTCTCGGCCAACCACGATCATTCCTCGATAATCTCGGTCTGCGCCCTGATGGGCGACGACACCTCGCCAAGCCAGGCGGCAGTACGAGTCGAAACGTATCATCGGCTCGATGAGGCGCTGGCGCGACTTCGCGCCAATGATCGCGAGATTCTTCGCCGGCGATTCTGGGACGGCGAGTCTAATGCGGCGGCGGCCATTGCCTTGGGAATTGACGAATCCACGGCCAGCAAGCGATTCGTACGCGCTCTGCGGCGATTGAAGGTTGCGTTCGCGTCCGAATCCTTTGGATAAGGTGTCGTCGCCATGAGCAGTGACGCATCACTGCGCGATCCCTTAGACCTCGCCGTCGAGGCGTATCTGGCGCGGCGTCGCGCGGGCTGCGACTCCGAAGGCAGTATCGACGGTAACCTGCCTCCCGCGTTGGTAGACGAGCTCAGGGAACTCGCCCCTTTGCTAGATGCCGTCCAAGCTCGCGAACAATTCTGGAGTTCCGCGAATTCGTCGGCAACCGATGTCGATAGTACTATGCAGGCTGATTTTGGCGATTTCCAATTGATTCGCGAAATTGGCCGCGGCGGCATGGGGATCGTTTTCGAAGCCGAGCAGAAATCGCTTCGGCGCCTCGTCGGCGTTGAGGCCAGTTCGAGCATTGGATGCGACAATTCCGCTGGACCTGGAAACCATCGTGCTCAAGGCGACGTCCATCGAGCCCGGCGATCGTTATGCCACGGCTCGCGCATTTTCCGAGGACTTGCAGCGATTCTTTGAACGCCGACCAATCGCGGCGCGACGCACTTCTTGGTTCGGCCGCGTCCAACTCGCGGGACGTCGCAACCCTGTCGCGGCGACGCTGGTAACTCTAATCGCCTTGCTTGTTGTGGGCGTTGCGGTCGGCGCCTCGTTGACGGCCCGTAGTCTGCGCGTTGCACGCGATAACGCTGAATCTCATGCGTTGCGGGCAATGAGCGCCGAGGATCGCGAATCGCAAATGCGGATCGAATCGCAGCGACGACTGTATCAAGCCCTGCTCGCGGAACTGCAGACGCGGCGGATTCATCGGCCCGAGGGGGGCCGCTCGTCGCAGATGGCGCTTGTCGCCGAAGCCGCCAGCCTGGCGAAACAGTTGACATTGGGAAGGGAGGACTTGACAGCGCTCTGGAATGAGGCCATCGCTGCTCTGCAACTACCGGATGCAAAAGTCATTGGCTTGCCCGAACTCCCCCTGCAAGCCAAGCCTCGATTGGCAATGAGCAGTTCCGGGGAACGAGTCGCCACATACGGCGCTGCGCAAGAAGTGGTCGTGCGCCAGACGTCGACCGGTCAGGCACTCTTTCGTCGCGCGAATCCCGGCGCAATTCTCTGGCGATTGGAGTTCGCGGCAAACGGGCGCTACGTCGCCTGGGGCAAACGCGTGCGCGATGCGTCAAAGCTCGAAGTCTGGGATGTCGATCGACAGACGGCTCTGCTGGAAACGGAGGACATCATCTCGGACAGCGCGATCGCATTCGACGAGGAAAGCGGCCGCCTGGCTTTTGTCACTCCCAAGGGCGAGATCGCGATCTTTTTTCCGACGTCGCAGAAACTCGTGCTGACGGAACCCATGGACTTCATGCCAGGCCAATTGGCATTTCAGCCCGATGACGAGTTGCTGGCTTGCTGCAGTGCAACGGATGAGAACGTGAGATTGGTTTCGCCCGTCACGAATAGGGTTCTGAAAGTTTGGTTCTTCACCCAATTCCGGGGAATGAGGGGATGAGTTGAGTCAACGGCAGGTCTGCTTCATGTTGCTGGGTGTTGACGAAACCAGTGACACTGAG
>JAWXBP010000190.1 GCA_034440135.1 Planctomycetia bacterium | reverse complement strand
TTCCCAAGCTGGATGTCGCGAGTTCGATCCTCGTCTCCCGCTCTGAATGTAACTCAAGCCGAAACAAGAACTTGTTGCCAGTCGGCAGTGCGGCTGCGAAAGGCCTGAAACGGTAGCATATGTACTACCGATGGTCGGTTTGGAGTTCCGCACATTCCAAAGTCTTCGTTCCCGCTTAAGTACCGGCACTTGCGCAGCGCGATCGAACAACGTCGCCCTGATGGCAAGCAGTTGTTGCCTCACCGCGATCGCGGTCGTCAATACGCGAGCGACGCGTATCAGCACACGCTGCGCACGCTCGGCATGACTTGCTCGATGTGTCGCACCGGCAACTGCTGCGACAACGCCGCGATGGAGCGCTTCTTCTGGTCCTTGAAGCATGAGTGGACCAAGCACGAGAAGTTCGACATGCCAGCAGCCGCGCTGGAGCGTGTTCCAATACATCGAAACGTTCTACAATTCCGAACGCCTCCAGCAGGCGCTCGGCGATCAACCGCCAACCAAGTTCGAAGCCGATCACGCCGCGCCCCAAGCGGCGTAAACCACGCCCCCGCCGCTGTCCGAAAGTCCTGACGTATCGCGTAACAAGTTTCTCCATAGTCAACGCAATTGGCGACTTGATCCGCCGGGCCGATCTAGTGGCCCGCTTGCGTCCTTGTCAGCGGCGGTCGTATACTACCTAGATCGCCATAAGTTGGGGCGATTCCGCTAGTTGAAGTTTCGCGGCGGATCAGACCGATAAGAGCGGCAGAATCGCGGCGTCAGCTTGTCTTTCCGTTGACGGCGAATGCCTGTTCGGTTAACTGGCTGGCGGCTGGCGTCCCTCGACGCCGTGAGGGCAGCTTTGATTTGCCAGGAGCCGACCCATGGACGAGCGCGAACCGATCGTCATTACCGGGATCGGCATGATCGCTTCCGTGGGCCAGGACCGCGAAAGCGTCTGGCAGGCGGTTCAGGCCGGCCAAAGCGGGGTGCACGCCCTGGTAGGGATGCAGGGGATCGAGGACGGCACGCTGATCGGCGCGCCAGTCGATTTGGAAGCCGAGTACCTGGGCCAACTTAAGCCGATCGCCCTCTGCCAGCGGGCCGCCGAGGAAGCCTTGGCGGACGCCACGATCGACTGGACTGACGTCGACCGCGACCGCTTCGGCTGCGCCATCAGCGGCCATATGGGGGACACCAACTGGATCGCCTCGCTCTCCGAGCGGTACGACCTGGTTTTGCCCCACGTTGTCCCCTGGTGGCATCAATGGATGCCCAACACGGCTTGTTGGCTCGTGGCGAACCGGTACGGCCTCAATGGGCCGCGGATGTGCCATTCCACGGCCTGTGCCAGCGGTCTGATCGACATCCTGGCCGCGGTGCGAGCCATTCGTGACGAACAATGCGATATTGCCCTGGCCGGCAGCGCCGAAGGTTTGCATCCGTTATTCGCGGCTGGCTTCCGGCAGATGCGGGTGCTCGCACAGCATGCGGACCCCACGCAGGCTTGCCGGCCGTTCGATATCGATCGTTGCGGCTTCGTGATGGGCGAAGGTTCGGCGATGTTCGTCTTGGAGCGGCTGAGCCATGCCCAGCGGCGGGGAGCGAAGATTTACGCGCAACTAGTCAGCGGCAAGATGCTGGCCGAAGCGCATCATGTGACCGGCCTCGACGAGGAAAGCGCCGCCCTGGCCTACTTGATTAACGCCACGCTCCGCGACGCCCGGCTGTCGCCGACTGACATTGCGTACATCAACGCGCACGGAACGGGAACGCAGCAGAACGATCTGGTAGAAACGCGCGGCATCCGGCGGGCCTTTGGCGCGGCGGCCGACGCTACGTGCGTGAGCGCGACGAAGTCGATGCTCGGGCATCTGGTCAACGCCGCGGGCAGCGTGGAGTTGGCGATCACGACGCTCGCCCTCCGCGACGGTTACGTCCCGCCGACGATCAACCTCGATCACCCCGATCCGGCCTGCGATCTGGATTGCGTCCCGCTCGTCGGACGCCGGCTGGCGTTTGAGCACGCCCTCAAAGTCTCGGTCGCCTTCGGCGGCCATCTCGCGGCGGCAACCATCCGACGCTGGGACGGCCCGAATGCGGTGGCGAGTCGCGATGGGCAGCGGGCGGCATAGCCGGTGCGGCGGCGCTCTTGCGAATGGCGGCAGAGTTTTCAGTTTTCAGTGTTTTGAGAAGCCGTCGTCACTGAAAACTGAACACTGAAAACTTCAAACTCCCACCGCCTTAGTCGCCCACTGCCGGGCCGATGAGTACGAACGGGGACCAATAGTAGGCCGAAGCCAATTCCGGCTGTTGGCGGATGCGGCGCTGGGCGCTGCGGAGCGCCTTCGCGTAGTGAATTCGCTGGCCGGATTTTTCCATCGCGGCGATTTCCTCCCAGAGCGTGGCGACGAGTTCGCTGCCGGCCGCGTCGTCGACATTCCACTGGCTGCAGACCACGCGGCGCGCTCCGGCAGCCAGAAACGCTCTAGCCAGCGTCGAGCCGGCTTCCAGCGGACGGTCGCCGCCGACGTTTGTGCGGCAGGCGCTGAGCGCAGTAAGCTCGCAGCCGTTGAGATTCAATGCGTAGATTTCATGCAGCGCAAGAAAGCCGTCTTCGTCGACCGACGGCGTGGCGGGGGGCGTAAGGGCGATCGCGCCAAAGAGATTGTCGGCCTGCTCGTCAACGAGACCGTGCGCCGCGAGATGCACGTAGCGGCGACCGGCGATGTGTTCGCGGACGGCTGATTCCGAAGCTTGTTCGCCGACGAACAGGAGACTTCGATCTGCGCCGAAGGCTTCCACGGCGCGGCGGCATTCGATCAAGGTGCCGGGCAACTCGTCAAGCTGGCCGCCGAAATCGACGAAGGCGTCGCGCGTGGCCGCGATTTCGTGAGTCGACTTACCATTCTGGTAGCTCGGATTGCCGACCGAGAGCAACTCCGCCGCGTCGCCGCCTTTCGCATTCGCGGTTCGTTGTAAAAGGCTCAACAGAATTGTCGCCGACGGAGCATAGGTGAGCGGCGGCAACGTATCGAGCGCGAACACCGGCTGATTACCCGGCGTGATCACGAGGCATT
Source organism: Planctomycetia bacterium (assembly GCA_034440135.1). Lineage (NCBI taxonomy): Bacteria > Pseudomonadati > Planctomycetota > Planctomycetia > Planctomycetia bacterium. The sequence continues at coordinate 6,391 of JAWXBP010000190.1, read as the reverse complement.
CCAGCGGTAGTTGATGCAACGCACCGTCGGGCACGACGATGGCGTGGTCCGGTCCGCGTTGGCCGATGTATTTGCGGACGTCGGCCGGCAGGAAGACTTCTGTCACCAGGCGGCCGCGATCGGGCGCCATGAGACCTCGCGGAGACTGCACGATGCCGGCCAGTCCGCGGCCTCCTTCGACGTCGCGGAGCGCGGCCAAGTACTCGTCGACCAAGCGCACCGCTGTGGCGCGAGTCAGTGCGCGGGATTCCAGTTTGAGGTCGGCGGCGAGTGCTTCGGGCAGTACGAGATCGAATGCCTTCACGTCGCCAGGCTCGTGACCGATGACAAGCAGATGGCTCTGAAAATCGCCCAGCGCATAAAACAGCATCAACGCGTCGGGCGGGATCGCCTCGCGTTGAACTGCTTCGAGCGAGCCGATACTCATCCGCCGCGACAATATTTCGCGATAGAACGGGCTGGCATCGCGAATTTCGCCCCAGACTTGCGCAAAGTCTTGTTGCAGCGCACGGACCTGCGCGCCGAGTTGCTTGTCGCGCGCGGCCTGAGAAGGTTGGCCGTGATTTGCGGACAACTCTGTGCGGGACTTGGCCAGGCGATCCGCGAGCTCACGTTCTCGCTGCAACAAAGCGGCACGGGCGTCGGCAGGCAGCGTATCGCGCAGATCGACGCCCGCAAGTTGCAGTTGATCCAAGAAGGTACGGTTCCGCGCGCGTTCCGCATATCGGAAGGCTGTCGCTACATCACCGGCGGCGAGGTTGTTGTCGACGAGTAGGTCGAACACCGTGGCATCCCGTGCGAAGAACTCGGCTCGCTGCCGCTCGCCGCCGCCGATCGTCGCGGCGCGGGGCGTCTCCAGCAAGTCCGCCGCTTGCTTCAACAATTGCAGGCCGGCCGCGTGATCGCCCTTCGAGTAGTAGATCAACTGCCCGAGGTTGCCGAGGATGTTGTAGTGCAGGATGGGCAGGTCATGCACGTCGGATTGTTGGGCCAGGGCGCGGCGATAGTATTTTTCGGCGGCGTCGAATTGCTTTTCGCGGACCGCGAGATTGCCCAAGTCTGCTAGCGTGCGGGCCGCTTCGGTGGCGGCGCGGCGCTGTTCTTGTGAATGGAGCGCGGCGAGCCAAAACTTCTCCGCCGCCGACTTCCGTCCGTTGGCGAGCGCGATTCGTCCGAGTAACCGCTCCGCCGAGGCGTACACGCCGTCGTTCTTCAATTGGTGAAGCGTCGCCAGATCAAGCCCGGCGCGCGCGGCGCGTTCCGCTTCAGGCAGTTGATTCCTGCTGAGTTGCACGAGCGCCAAGGCGAGATAGCGCTCCACTGCGCGGCGCGCCGCGTCGATCGACTGGAGCGGCGCAGCGGGATCGACGTCGATCGCGGCCTGAAGGTGTTCGGCGGCCCGATCTTTTTGGCCCTGAGATAGGTAATTCATTGCCAGGAATTGCAGCAGCGCCGCCCGCAATGGTTTGCCGCTCGGTCCAGCGCGTTCCGCACCGGCCAAGGCCTCGCGCAACAGCGCGATCGCTTCGGCGTGACGGCCGCGCTCGCTGGCGATGGCGGCCACGTTGCTCTGGGCTTCCGCCAGCGGCAGGTCGCCCGGCTGGTAAAGCGACTTGCAACGAGCTAGTACTTCGATAAAGGCCTGCTCGGCATCGTCGTAGCGGCCGAGCTTGCGATAGGCGTTTCCGAGATTCGTGAGCGTGGTGGGAAGGGCCTCGGGCGGAGCGTGCGGGTCTTGCTTCGCCAGTTCCAGGCTTTCGCTCAACAATTCCACCGCGCGCTCATATTGGCCGTTGGCGGTACACAGCGCGCCGAGCACGTCGGTCGCGTGGCGGCGCCACGCTGGCGAGGACTTGGCCAGCTCGTAGGCGGCCTCCGCCGCGCGGAGCGCATCGGCGAAGTCGCCCAATTCCTCGTAGGCCAGGCGAATGCGATCGAGCGACGCGTAACGCTCCAAATCGCTACGCGGCTTGCCCAACTTGTGGTATAGCTGTTCGGCCGCAATCAGCATCTTCCAAGCGTTGGCGGCATCGTGCGGCTGGCCGGCGAGTTTCAGCGTCAGTCCAAGTTCTTTGAGCGCGATCGCGCGGCGCAGACTCTGATCATCCGCTTCCAGATTTCGCAATTCCGCCCGTAACCGCGCCGCGGCGGCGTCAAATTCACTCAGTTCCCGTTCCCAGCTCGCCGTTTGGATCAAGATGGCGAACGCTGCCGGATGCGCAGGGCGCGCCGGGAATTGTTGGAGCAGGGACCGGTTTGCGGCGAGCGCTTCGCGCTGTTGATCGAGCGCTGCCAGGCAACTGGCTTCCACCTTCGTCGCGCGCACCAGCAAATCAAGCGGTGGCGGAGCAGCGCTGGCGAGTTGCTGGCGAATCGCCGTGGCGTCCTGCGCTAGTTGCTCTTGCGTTGTGCGCGGCGCGAGCGGATTCGTCGCCGGGTCCGCCAGTTTCCATTGCGTTTCCAACCGCCACACGCCACTATCGCGCGCATTTCCCTCCGGCATTTCAAGCGCCGCACGCCAGGCCTTGCGGGCTTCCTCGAGATTCCCCAAGCCGGCGTGGATATCGCCAATGCGCCCACGGAACTCGCGGCGCTGGCGTAGAGTGTCGCCATCGTCCGGCAACTTTTCGAACCAGCGCAGTTGCCGCTCCGCGAGGGGCAACGCCTCCTCGAAACGGCTCGAAGTGACGTAGATATCCACCAATGGCGTCAGACAACGCGCCAGATACTGCTCCTCGCTCAATTGCCCCTGGTCGATGGCTTCCAGCGCGCTCTGCAACAGCGGCGCGGCTCGGGCGTAGTCTCCCTGCCGATAAAAGATCTGACCGTGATCGACGTTCGTGGCGGGATCGTCCGCCGCGCGCAGCGCGCCAACGCTCGCAAACCATACGAGGCACGCGCCGAGACAGCGAATGATAGTGGATGTCGCCATACGGCACTCGTTCATTGATGGGGGAAGGCGAGGCCGTAGTAGGCGTCGAAGCGTTCCTGCAACGACTGTTCGAAATCGCGATCCAGCGGATTCTTCTTCGAGGTCACGACGGCTGAAAGTCCCCGACTGCTTCGCACGGCGACGTCCGAGCCAACCACGGTGATGTTTTTGAACGCCAGGTCGTGGCTCGCGGCAAACGCGGGACGGCGCTCGAACTCTTGCAACTCTTGATCGGTCAATTCCTCGTCGCGCACGGCCAAGATCAACATCTCGTACCCCCGCGCGGCGTCGAGCGTTTGCCACTCGTTGTCGCCTTGCGGGATGTCCACCTTCGCCACAGGGTTTTGTGCGGCCACGTCCCTCGGCCACAATCGAACGGTTGTTCCGGAGGAGTCATACCAATACGCGTAGACGAATTGCGGCTGCGGCAGCGCGACGTGGATTTGCAGCTTGTCCCCTTCGTGGAGCGGGAGGTCGTCGTTGTCAAGCAGCTTGTGACTACCGCCTTGGTCAGCGCGCTGTAAGTCGATTTGGACGACCGGGTCCTTGGCCACCGCATCGAGTTGCGCCTGGAGAACTCGATCGATCTTCGCGATCGTCGCCGGCGGCAGTGATGTTTGCTCCCGTGGCCGCAAAACGAAAAACAGCAGTGCCGCCAAGGCCAACGCGCCGCCGCCGGCAGCGCCCCAGATATAAAGGTTTCGCGGCGGAACCTTCGGCGGCGCCGTTGGTGCGATTGCGGCGCGCAACTCCGCCGCCATGTCGCCGGACGTCGTGTAACGCGCCGACGGATCCTTCGCCATCGCCTTGAGGCAAATGCGTTCCAGTTCCGCCGGAATCGTGTCGTCCACCGTGCGCGGCGGGGCTGGGGGTCGGGCGATGACTTGTTTCAAGATGTCGTCGGTGCTGCCTTTGCTGAACGGCAGTTTGCGGCAGAGCAATTCGTACAGCACCACGCCCACGGCGTAGATATCGGACTGTGGACTGGACCATTCCGACTTGCCCGCCGCCTGTTCGGGGCTCATGTAGGCGACCGTGCCCAGCACGCGGCCTTGATCGTCGATGAAGAACGCGTCGTCCATTTTCGCCAGGCCGAAGTCGGCGACTTTCACCTTGCCGCGTTCATCCAACAGGACGTTGGCCGGCTTGATGTCGCGATGCACGATCCCGTGCTGATGGGCATGATGCAGCGCCTCGGCGATCTCGGCCGACCATAGCGCCGCCTCGCGATGCGTATAGCCGCCGCGTTGCATCCTGGCTTGCAGCGAAGCGCCGGCGACGAACTCGTAGACAATGTACGTCCGCCCGTCGTCGGTCGCGCCCTTGTCAAGCACCGTGACGATGCCGGGATGCCGCAATCGCGCGGCGCTCTGTGCTTCATGCGAGAATTGCTTCGTCTGTTGACTGGCGTGAGCGCGGCCGGCTCGCGGGACTTTGATTGCCACGTCGCGCTTCAGGTCCTCGTCGCGGCATTGATAGACGACGCCAAACGTGCCGGCGCCGAGCGTGCCGAGGATCCGATAACGCCCAATGGTTCCGCCGGGCACGCCGGTTTCGCTCAGCATGCGCGACGAGCCCAGACTGGCCTTCGTAGCATTCGCCACCGGCTGGGCCGAACGACTGCGCGCCGTGGCCGCCGTATCGACTTCCAACGTATGTGCCGCGCGACTGGGATCGTCCTCCGGCGCGACCGCTTCGCCGTGGCCGATCACCGTTGCACCCGCTCCAGCGCCCCCGGCAGCCGGCGCCGCGCGATCGAGCGCCGAGGTCTCGGTCGCCGGCGAGGTATCCGATTGCAATTCCGCCGCTCGACTTCCAAAATTGGTCGGCAATGTGCCGGAACCTTGTCCCTTGAACCGCTCGGTCGGCGCCGGCGCCACGCCGAACGGCACCGTGCCCACGTGCGCCTGTTCCGGCATCGCGGACGCTTCGGCGTCGTCGCTCGCCGGCAGGGCCTCGCTGGTCGCCAATAACTCCGGGCGGACTTCGGGGTAATCGGCGAGATAGCTTTCCAGCGTGCGCGCATCGCCGCGCAGTTGCCGCCGTTCCACGTCGACTTTGATCAACTCCGCCAGCGCTGCGGGGCGCTCGTCGTGCGGCAACTCGCCGACAAAGTTGCGCAAGTCAGTAGAGCCCTCGTCGCTCGCGGCCTCATAGGCGTCGACGCAAGCGGCGATCCGCCACCATTGTTCCGGCAAAAGTTGTTTGATGGGCGTGGACATGGGGGGAGATGACGTCGTTGGTAGGTGGAGTCGTTGGATGCCTTTCGCGGAGCGAAAGGAGACGATGTGTTGTTTGTCGTTCGTTAGTCGTCGAGGTGTTCGATGTTCAGGCGTTGTCGGCGGCGGTGTGCGGCATAACCGCCCGCGCCGAGGGCCGCGGCGCTGAAGGCGAGTGCGCCGGCCCAGAGTTGCCAAGGCCAGGTGATCTGCACGGCGGACTTCGTTAGCGGCCGCGGTTCGCCGTTCGCTTCCGGCAACGGCAGCGGTTCCTCTAAATGAGCGGGTGTGATGGTTGCCGTGTTGTTCGCCGGCGCGACGGATGTCGCAATGTCCCGCGCTGGCTCGGTAGGCAACGGGCCGGGCTCTTCGCTTTCTGGCGTCATCGAACGCGGCGCGGCCAAACGTTGTTCCGGTTCCGCCAATACGATGTCGGACGACGCGGCATCTAATCGGCCGGCGAGCTCGGCGGCGATTTCGCCCAGCATCTCGCCCCATGACGCTGCTCCCTCGGCCGTGGCGGCGGCCATGCGCTCCGGCAGATGTTCGTTCGTCAGGTCGGACTTCGCGAAAGCATCGACTGCCTTCAAAGCAACATCGACGGAATGTCTCAATCCTGCCATGATCGCGTCCGCGCCGAGCCACAGCCGATTCACGGTCTCAATTGCATTCGCAACCGCGCCGCCGGCAGCTTGCGCTTCGGGACCATCCGCTTCGGCGTCCACAAACTGGGCCAAAAACGCCGCCACGTTCAATGGCAACTCCGGCGCGATCAGGATGCTCGTCGCCAAGACGCGGAATCCCGCTTGAAAAAGCGTGAGCAATAAGCCCGAGCCCGGCGACAGGGGACCAGCTGGCTCCGTCGCGCTGGGCAGAAAATCCTTCGGCGTGAACACATGCGGTTGTTCGTCGGCTTCGTGCGTAACCAGCAGTCGAAGTCCGGTCTCGCCGCCGAAATCGATTAGTTCCAATGACGACGGGTGATCGAACCCGAGCTCGTTCACGACAGCCGCGAGCGACAGTCCCGCGTCGAAGCCCAGCAGTACCGACAGGCTACCGCTGGCGTTGTTGGCCACGACCAAGTCGAGGCGACCGTCGTCGTTGAAATCGCGCGCCACGGCGCTCGTGGGTCGCAGCCCGCCCGTGGCGATCGTCACGCCCCCCAGCGGACCGGAGAGAAAGTTCGAATAGAATGTCAAGCTGCCGCCGCGCGCGTTCACGGTGACCAGGTCGGCGCCGG